>CAZADC010000272.1:0-5500 GCA_964483755.1 uncultured Planctomycetaceae bacterium
ACCGCGCGAGCAGCGCCACGTCCTCCCGCCGGTCGGGATGGTTCAGCGGCGGAATGGTGATCGGGAAGACGGCGAGGCGGTAGTACAGGTCCTGGCGGAACCTGGCGGCCTCCACCTCGTCCGGCAGGTTGCGGTTGCTCGAGGCGACGACGGTCACCTTGACCTTGATGTCCCGCGTGCCGCCCACCCGGCGGAAGGTGCTCTCCTGCAGCACCCGCAGGAGCTTGGCCTGCAGCTCGACCGGCATCTCGCTGATCTCGTCGAGGAACAGGCTGCCCCCGTCGGCCTGCTCGAACAGCCCGACCTTGTCGCTGTCGGCGCCGGTGAAGGCGCCCTTGACGTGCCCGAACAGCTCGCTCTCCAGCAGCCCGGCGCTGAGCGATGCGCAGTTGACGGCCGTGAATCGGTGAAAATCGCCGTGGCGCCACCAATGGACGGCGCGGGCGGCGAGCTCTTTGCCGGTGCCTGTCCTGCCGAGGATCAGCACCGGGTTGCAGCGGCTTTCGGATACCAGGCGGATCGTCTCCAGCGTTCGGCGCATGGCTTCGCTGCGCCCGACGACCCGGACGCCCGGGGGACACTCGTCGCAGAAGTACCGTCCCGCGTCGTCGGCGAGGTCGTCGCGCTCGACCGTCAGACCGTCGAGCAGGTGCTCCATCGACTCGGCGGTCAGCTCGCCCGCGACGTAGTCGTACGCGCCCGCGCGGATGCAGGCCGTCGCCTCCCGGATGTCGGGGCGCCGGGAGACCACGACGACCGGCACGTCCGGCGCGGTCGCCACGGCCTGGGTGAGAAACGCCAGCGCCGCGTCGATGCCGCGCCCCGTCGAGACCAGCACCATGTGCGCCGCGCGGTCGCGCAGCAGTTGCAGCGCTTCATCGTGACCGCCGGCCGCGATGACCTCTCGAGCAACCGCCTGGAGAGCGGGGTTGTCGTGCAGCGCAGGCCCATCGCCCCCGCCGAGAGTGATGACACAACCCAGCCGGGCGGTCTGGTCAGAAGTCATGAGCCCCCCTCGGCGCGCGGCCGATCGTTGTCGAGCCCGAGCGATTCCCCGTGTCCGTCATGGCGTTTGCCTCGAACTTATACCAAACGTCACATGCGTCACCGGAACTCCTGTCCCACTGTCTGGCCGCCTTGCCCTCTGCCGCAGGCTGGCGGGCCCGCTGCCGCGCGTCGAATTGGGGCGCCTGTGGGAATACAGATCTGGCACGTCACCACGCCCTGTACTGCCCAACTGCAACTCCCCGGGCGCTTCGCGATAGCGACCCTAGGGTGAAGGGCTCACAATCTCAAGCGATTTCTGCCTCTTTTTCCACAAAATGATGGGCCTTCGAGGCCGCTCACACCCCACTAATGGGCATCGCCCCCGGCGCGTCATGCGTGCGTTCCGTAGGCCCGTCCGGCCTTTCGCCCTTCGGCGAGCCGCCGCAACTGACCGCCCGTCTCGTCGCGCCGGGCAGCGAGCGTCAGAAGGAGCTTGCGGTGAAGATCGACAATCCGTCGCGCCCCGTCGGCGTCGGCGCGGCCTTCGGCCGCGGGGAGCAGCTCGTTCACTCTCGGCGTCAGCGCCGCCGCCTCGCGCAGCCGGTTCTCTCCGACGAGACGGAGCTGCTCGGCGAGCACGGCTTCGAGCTCGTCCGGCAGGTCCGGAGGAACGGCAGGCCGGGAATCAGTCATCCCGCCGTCTCCCGCCCGGCGGCGAGGGCGCCGTCAAGCTCGGCGAGGAGCTGGCCCGCCTCGGCCATGTCCGGATCGCGCGCCAGCACGCGCAGGGCGGCGCGGCGCGCGTGCCCCCGGCGCCCCTCGCGGGCGTAGAGACTCGCCAGGCAGAACAGGACGCTCGTGTCGTCGGGGTGGCGCTCGAGGTAGGCCTCGAGGTAGCGGATGATCCGGGAGAAACTGCCCATCCGGCACGACGCCTGGAACAGTCCGAGCAGGGCGAGCAGGTTGTCGTTGTCGAGCTCCAGGCAGCGGAGGTACATCTCGAAGGCGGCTTTGTGCTCGCCGCGGCGTTCGTGGACCATCGCCAGCCCGGCGTGCGCCTCGCCGCGCGAGGGGTCCAGGCGCCGCGCCGTCTGGAAGAGTTTCTCCGCCTCGACGAGCTCCCCCGCCTGCAGCGCCAGCGTCCCGAGCCCGACGTACGGGCGCCCGTTCGCCGGATCGAGGCAGGATGCCGCCTGGTAGTACCGCTCGGCGAGATCGCCGCGCTCGGCGGCCCGGCAGTCAGCGATGCGCCGCAGCGCGTCGTGATGCAGGCGGACCTGGGCGTCCGGGCCGGCGCCGTCCGCGGCATGCGGATCGGGTGCATCGGCACCGTCGCAGCCCGCCAGAAGAACCCGCGACAGGTGCGCACACGCCTCTTCGTCGCGACCCATGTCCCGCAGGATCGATCCCGCCTCGATCAGGGCGGAGGGATCGTGCGGCCGGGCCAGCAGGAACTCGCGGAGCTCGTCAAGGCGGCGCCGGGCGTCTTCAGCGGGCTCGAGCGTGTCAGGTGCATTGTCCGGCGTCGGTTGTTGCGGCACGATGCGTCCGTTCCGGTACGGAGATTCGGTGCGGCAACTGTCCCCGATGCAACCTTCGTGCCAGCCACGGGACGCCCCGCGCGTGCGCCGCCGGTTCCGGCGGAAACGGAGCGGAAAACGGAAGACAGAACAAGCGAAAGGAGGGAATATCGTCTCGACACAGGAGCGGCGCGTCGCCGGAGGAGCTCGCCGGCGCGCGATTTTCTTACACCCGATCAGATGAAATCCAGCAACGAAAGGTTCATTACCTTGCTGGTCGCAGTGAGCATCATCTCGTAGAAGGTCTGCGTGCGGGCGAGCTCGGTGGCGATCTCGACAACGTCGGCGTCCTTCAGCTCCGCCTCCCGGGTCGAGGTGCGGGCCTCGACGTCGCGGAGGCTTTCGCCGAGCCGCCCCAGCGCGTGCTGGCGGGCGCCGAGCGACGTCATGGCCGCGGTCATGCTCGCGGCCGCCTCGTCGAGCGAGTCGATGCTCCGCCCGATCAGCTCGGACTGCTGCGTCATCGACAGCCCGCGCTCGTTGCGGAGCAGGTCGCGCGTATCGATCAGCACGTCGAACAGCCCGTAGGTCCCGGTCGCGCGGACGGGCTCGAGCCCGGTCGCGGTGACGCCGGAGGCGTCCACGTAGAGAATTTCCCCCGTCCGCGAATTGGTCACCGCCTGGTTCGTGACGGAAGGGTCGACCGGAACCAGCGTCGCGCCGTCGTCGACGGACATGTGCAGCCCGCGGCTGACGTCGATGGTCATCGTGCCGGTGAGCGCGGGATCGACGTTCGAGGCGTTCACGTACACGCAGTCGCCGGCGGCGTTGTCGAGGCGGAGGCTCGTGCTCCCCGCGTCGTAGGCGACGGCCGGGCCGCCGTCGAGGCGGAGCGTTCCGGCCTCGGTATCCAGCGTCAGCGTGTGCGGGCCGGTGATCGTGTCGCCGGGCGCCCCCGCGGCGGGGACGATCCCGTGGTCGTCGCCGTCGGCGATGCGGGTCGGCTCGTCGGTCACGCTCAGCCACACGTCGCCGCGGACGGTGGACGTCCCGGATCCAACGACTGCGCCGGTCTCGCCGAGGAACTGCACCTCTCCGCGACCATGCGCGCGGAAGACGTCCTCGCCGACCACCGTCGCCGCGTGACGGATCTGCCCGAGAACGGGCGTCATCAGGTTGCGGTCGCTGCCCTGGTACGTGACGGCTGTGATGCGCCCGCCGGCGTCGCGGGTCACGGCGTAGGGAGGAATCCCCGTGTTGTCGCCGGAGAACGAGTAGCGCCCGAGCGTGGTGCTGTTGACGAGGCTGACCGCCTGTTCCAGCAGGGAGTCGATCTCGGCGGCGATGGGCTCGCGATCGCGCTGCCCGTAGGTGCCGCTGGCGGCCTGGGTGAGAAGCTGGCGGATGCGCTGAACGTTTTCGGAGATCTCCTCCATCGTGTCGGAGCAGACCTGCAGGTTCAGGTCGACGCGGTCGATGTTCTCCAGCCGGCTTGCGATGGAGCCGAGCTGCCCCTGGAGGCTGAGAATTTCGAACGCGTCGCCCGGCGCGTCCGACGGACGGTTCACGCGCGCGCCGGTGCTGATCTGCTCCTGCAGGCGCATGAGCTGCCGCGAGTGGACGGTCAGCCCCGAGGTCATCGTGTTGTAGATCGTGCCCCATCCGCTCATGTGCACCTCTTAGACGAGTCCGCTTGCGGCCGCGTCAGACCGTCTCCATCAGGAACCGCAGGACGTTGGACTGAGTGGTCAGCACCCGCGAGCTGGCCTGGAACATTCGCTCGAACATCATCAGCTTCGCCGCCTCGTCGTTGACGTCCACGCCGCTGACCTGCTCGCGCTGCTGGCGGAGCTGCTGCATGACGCCCTCGAAGCTGTCGCGCCGGGCGCGGCGCATCGCGATCTGCCGTCCGACGTCGGTAGTCAGACGCCGGTACGCGTCGCCGACGCTCTGTCCGTCCAGCGCGGCCAGCCCGGCCGTCTCCAGCTCCGTCATGCGGAGCAGGTTCCGCCCGTCCGTCGGCGGCAGGCCGGACGCGCCGGCGAAGCGGCCCGGGTCGTTCAGTACCTCCTGCCGTACCGACAGGTCGAGGGCCGACGCGCCGACGAACAGCGTGTTGACGCCCGCCGCCGCCAGAAGGCCGGAGGTGTCCGTGTCCGCGACGGCGTCGATGGTGAAGCCCTCGCCGTGGAACAGCGTCCCGGCCGACAGGGCAATCTCGACGCCCGCGTCGAGCTCGAGCGCCTCACCGGCCGCGTATCCCTGCCCGACGTTGAGCGTCCGCACCAGCTCGCCCGCCTCGTTGCGGACCTCGATCCGCAGGTCCTCGGCGACGCCCACCTCCCCGTCGCCGACCACGGTGCATTCGTAGGATCGGTTGGCCTGGCCGGCGTAAACGCCCGAAACGCTCACCGCGGCCGAGCCGGTCAGCGTGCCGGCATCCGGGGTCGAAGACAGCGTGGGCAGGAAGTCGAACCGGAAGCCCGGGTCGGTCTCGACGTGCAGGGCGCCGTCGACGACGTTCGCGCGGAGCCCGTCGATCGCGTCGAACCGCGCGGCCACGTCGGCGAGCGTGTCGGCGGCGGGGTCGACGCTCACCTCGTGGCGCTCGGCAAGGCCGGTCGCTTCGTCAATCGTCCGGACGAGGATCGTCCCGGCCGTCACGCCGGGCGCCTCGTCGCCCAGCAGCCCCTCGCCGAGAGAGACGCCGATCAGCGAGGTGAACGATCCGGCCTCGCCGACGCCCTGGACGTGGACGCGGTTGACGGCGTCGCGGATGCCGGCCGCCATGGTGTCGAGGCGCTCGATGAACCCCCCGACGACGTCGTTGTGCAGGCCGAGCAACCCGCCGACTCGCCCGCCGGCGCCGTCGGAGCGGAAGTTGAAGGCGTTCTCGGCGGAGATGCCCAGCCGCCGGTCGGCGTCGAGGCCCGCTTCGATGGCCATCGACCGCGTGCCCGTTTCCCCCTTGCGCTGGATCGGCGCCCTGGTCA
>CAZADC010000273.1:0-5492 GCA_964483755.1 uncultured Planctomycetaceae bacterium
GGAAGGGCCGATGATCGACTACGCCGGCTTCGGCGGGTCGATCGACTTCGACGGCGGCATGGGCGTCGATCGCATCACCGCCCGCGGCGACGCCGACTTCACGCTCACCAACACCTCGCTTACGCTCAGCGGGCTGGACACCTTCGGGCTTGCCGGCTTCGAGCACGCCCACCCCATCGGCGGGATGAGCGCGAACAACTTCGATTTCGGCGCGTGGACCGGCAAGGTGTTCCTCACCGGACGCGGCGGGCTCGACACGGCCGACCTGTCGGCCTCCCCGAGCTCCGTGCGGGTCGACCTCGATGAGCTCGGCACCGACCAGACGGTGAACTTCACCGGACTGGTGCTCAACCTGACCGAGCTGGTCGAGAACTTCGTCGGATCGGTCTTCAACGACAAGGTGTTCGCCGACGCCCTGATGGCGCCGCGGACCATCGACGGCGGCCCGCACGGCGCCAACCCGCCCGGAGACAAGCTCACCTTCGACGGGCAGAACGAGTTCGTCACCATCGTCCACACCGATGCCGACAGCGGCACGGCGACGGCGTTCAGCTACGCGCCGGTCTCGTTCGACAACATCGAGAAACTGGCGGTCGTCAACACGCTGGGCACCACCGGACTGGGCGGCGGGCTGACCAACGAGGCCTACACCAGCGCGGTCGACTACCCCGTGTCGGGCAAGAAGCCTCGCTCGGCCGCCATCGGCGACCTGGACAACGACGGCTGGGTCGACCTCGTCGCCGTTACCCAGCGTAAGAACAGCACCCTCGAGGTGATGCTCGGCAACGGCGACGGCACGTTCGCCCCGCCCACCTCCGTGCCGACGGGCGGACGGAAGACCTGGTCGGTGAAGCTCGCCGACATGAACAACGACGGCAACCTCGACGCCGTGGCCGTGGACCAGAAGGACAACACGGTCCGCGTGTTCCTCGGCGACGGGGCCGGCGGATTCGCCGCACCGGGCGTGTTCACGACCGGCGCCGGGCGTCTGGGCAAGAAGCCGCTCGCCCTGGCGCTCGAGGACATGGACAACGACGGCGACATGGACGTCGTCACCGCCAACAGCAAGGCGAAGATGAGCACCTCCGGCGGGAAGACCGCCACCGTCAGCGTCCTGTTCAACGACGGCGCGGGCGGGCTGTCCGCCCCGACGGTGCTCAGCTCGGGCGGCAAGAAGGTCTTCGACGTGGACGTCACGGACGTCAACGACGACGGGCTGGTGGACATTCTGGCGACCAACAAGAAGGGCAGCACGCTGGCGCTGCTGACGAACACCGGCGGCGGCGTGTTCGCCGGGCCGACCACGTTCGCCAACCCCGACAAGCCGCTGACCGTCATCACCCGTGACGACCTCGGCAACTACCTGGACTTCAACATGGACGGGTTCGCCGACGTGGCCGTCGGCAACTCCCGAGGCAACTACACGACGGTCTACCTCGGCGACGGAGCGGGCGGGTTCACCCAGCAGCTCCAGGCGAACTACGCCAACAAGTCGGTCCAGGCGATCGGCGCCGGCGACGTCAACTCCGACGGCAAGGTCGACCTGGTCATGGTCCACAACCGCGGCAATTTCATGACCGTGCTGACCAGCAACGGAAACGGCACGTTCGCCTCGCCGGTCGAGTTCGACGTCGGCACGATCAAGCGCCGCCAGCCCGACAGCGTCGTCCTCGGTGACCTGAACAACGACGGCGGCGTCGACATCATCGCCGCCGACGCCGGCTCCAACGCCGTCAGCACGCTGCTCAAGAACCTGGTCGTCTGACCGACAGACGGGAGCGAGCAAGCGCGGCGCGGCGGTCCGCTACGGGCCGTCGCGCCGTCGCTGTTTCCGTGTGCAGATCGAACGGCGTGACTCGCACGCCCCACCGTCGCCGTCGCGTGGGCTCTTGTCTTCCGGCCTTGCTTCCCGGCATGGGCTTTGCGCTTTGGGGTTTCCGCACACGGCCTGACCGATTATGCTCTTTCCCATGAACGACGGCATGTACAACCCGCCTGACGACCCGCACCCGGATGACGCTCCCTCCGGCAAGCCGCCCGAGGGCAATCACGACGACGCCTACACGGAGAGGCTCCAGCACAAGTCCGTCGGCGCCCGGCTGCCCGAGGCTGTCGGACGCGGCGCGTTCGCCACCGGCGCCGTCGTGCTGCAGGGCCCCGGCGAGTTCATCATCGACTTCGTCGAGGGGCTCGCCCCCGCGCCGCGGATCGCCTCCCGCGTCGTGCTCAATCCGCCGGTTTTCCGGCAGTTCGTGGCCGCGCTGGAGGACAACCTCGGCAAGTACACCGAGCGGTTCGGACCGCCGAAGGAACTGCCCCGCCCCGATCCGAAGCGCCGCCCGTCGCTGCAGGACATGTACGACCGCCTGAAGCTCCCCGACGAGCAGCTCAGCGGCGTCTACGCCACCACCGCCATGATCCGCCACGCCGGCGGCGAGTTCCTGGTGGACTTCATCACGAACTTCTACCCAACGGCCGCCGTGTCGTCGCGGGTGTACTTCGCCGCGTCCCAGGCGCCGCGGATCCTGGAGACCTGCCGCCGGGCGCTGGAGCACCGGGAGAACCGTCAGCGCGGCGCGGGCCCGGATCAGCCCGGTCCGGACGAGCGCGGGAGCCCCGGGGACGGACCGTCGGATGAGAGCGACACCGGCCCGAGGGGAGACCCGCCGGACGATCCGACCGTGGACGGCGGCTGAACCCGCCGCGCTGCCGCCAGGGCGATTCCTGCGGCAGCGCGCTGTTGCTCAGCGCATCTTGACGAACAGGCGCGTCTGCGGGATATCGGTCGTCGTGCGGCAGTTGCTGCGATCGATGACGGCGAGCCAGGTGGCGACGCCGGTCGTCGCGTCGGGATCGGGTGTGCCGCCGGCCGGGACGGCCTGGACGTAGATGTACGCGAGGTACACGTCCGACCGCACGTCCACCTGGTTGCTCATCCACGCGTAGAAGGTCAGACGCTTGGCCAGGTCGTCGTCGGGGAAGTGGTTGCCGCTCGTTGGAAGCCCGTCGTCAGTATACGGCGACGGCCCGTCCGCAATCGCGTAGTTGTTCGGCTCGGCGTTGCCGCCGGCGTAGTTGCCGACGGGGAGCACGCCGCGGGCGTCCCCGGCCAGCCAGACGGGAATGGCGACCTCCCCGGACGCGGCGAACCCGGCCTCGCCGCGGAGGTCAGACACGGCCGTCTGCGCCGCGCCCCGGGCCCCGCCCTGCAGGTCACGGTAATTGACGATCGCGTTGACGATGGCGTCCCGGTCGGCGCCGCCGGAGATTCCGGCGATGCCCGGCAGGCAGGCGAGGGCGTCGGCGGTGGCCGTGTTGACGTTGATCTTGCCCCACTGGGTGTCCTCGCCGGCATTGTCGACATTCCCATCGCCGTCGTTGTCCACGCCGTCGAGCAGCGGCGAGGCGACCATGAACAAGTCGGCCGCGCGGCAACCGAGGGGGACGTCCGGTTCGCCGGCGACGCCCCACCCGCCGGCCGTGATGCCGCTGAAGTAGCCCAGGCGCCCGTGCGACGCCGTCTCGAAGGCGGGCGGGTCGTGCGTGGCATATAGGGCCTGGGCGAGGGATTCGGACGCGCTCGGGCCCATGTAGTAGATGCGCGCCAGCTCGCCCACGTTGATCAGCGCCCCGTTGCGGACGTAAACGGGGCAGGGCTGGAGCTCGTCGCCGCCCGCCGACGTCAGCGCGGCGTCGCCGATCGAGACGTTGTTCGGCTTGCCGAGGTTGCTGGAGTTCGCGCCGGTACTGACGGTGATGTCGTCGTCGATGCCCGTCTTGTACATGGCGATGGAGTAGACGGCCTCGTCGCGGTCGTCGCAGCGACGGATGCACTCGATCCGCGTCTCGCCGTTGGGAATCTGCCCGGCATCTGACCCCGGGAACAGTTGACTGGGGTCGTCGTCGAAGTCCGACGGAACGGTCTGCGCCACGCAGGCCTCGCCGGCGCCGGTGGTGGGACGGGTGATCGTCACCGTCTGCGACAGATCCAGGCTGCCCCAGATCTTCGTCGTGGCGGATCCGTCCACGGCCACGTTGCTGCTCGTCGCGATGACGTAGCGGTCGCCGGCGCCGATCGTGTCCGTGTTGCCGAGGTTCAGCGTGCTTCCCCCGCACGTCACCGTCCACCCGTCCATGTCGATCTCTTCGCCGCAGGGGTTGTACAGCTCGATGGCGTCCTCGCGGATCGACCAGGAGCTGCCGTCGCTCTCGCGCTTGTATCCCGCCTCGACGAGGAACGGCTGGCGCTCGACGCCGTAGACGGTCACGCCACCGGCGCTGGCGCTCGTCGGCGTGTCGTCGGCGTCGCGGAAATCGACGACGTTGAGGGCGAGCTGCCCGGCCGCCCGCTGCCGGTCCGCGTTGTTGCTCATGTGCGCCAGCAGAACCTCGAACGCGGCCGCCAGGTCCGTCGCGGACGCCTGGTTGAGGTCCACCCGGTAGTCCGGATCGTCCGCGGTGAAGCTGCGGCGGGTGTAGATGCGGAAGGCGGAGGAAGGCGTCAGGTCGGCGCGGACGGCGTCGAACCCGGCGCCGGCCAGGCGCCAGTGAAGTCGACCGGTCGGATCGGCGACAGCGTAGGGCATCCATCGCAGCGACGCCAGGTCGCTCAGGTCGAACGGCATGGGCGTGCCCTGCGGGTTGGGCACGCGGCGGACGTAGCTGTTGTTCCACGCGGCGATGTCGGCCGAGCTGGGCGGGATGCTGAAGACCTGCGACCGGTCGATGTGCAGCGAGGCCGCCCGCGCGCCGCCGACCAGGCGCATCAGCGAGACGTTCACCATCGCCATGGGCGTACCGGCGGACGCATCGAGCGGACCGTAGGCCGTGTTGACGTTGACCAGCCCGCCGAGATCGATCATCCGGACGGCGAAGTAGTACTCGCGGTTGTCGGCGTCGCGAATCCCGGCCGGGAGCAGCCGGGCGTCGTCCACGCCGTCGCCGTCCGTGTCGACGAGGGGGTCGCCCTGCCCGTCGCCCGTGATGTCCGGCGCGGCAGCTTCGTTCGGATCGACGTTGCTGAACCAGTCGTTCGGATCGGTGGCGAACGGGTTGCTCAGGTGCCGCCACGTCCCGTCGGCCTGGAGTTCGGTGGAGGCGAGAAGGAAATCGTAGGCGATGTCCGCCGGACTCGCCGCCTGCGCGTCCTCCGGATAATCGATGCTCCGAGCGACCTGCACCAGCCCCGAGGCGCTGGTGCCGGGGTTTCCGTCGCCGTCCTCGTCAACCGCCCCGTACACGCCGTCGCCGTCGATGTGCAGGTCGCGGAAGCGGTTGTCGACGAGGCGCGTGAGCTGCGTTCGGGCGACGGACTCCATGGTGATCGGCGCCGCCTCGGCCAGCGCGCGGCTCGTCTGGCTGTCCAGCCAGGCCGAGACGAGGAACGTCGTGCCCAGCAGGGCGAGGATCGTAAGCAGCCCGACGATCATCAGCAGCGCCGAGCCCGTGTTTTTCCGTCGTCGTCTCATGGTCTGTCCGTCGTCACGGCCGGG
>CAZADC010000274.1:0-5490 GCA_964483755.1 uncultured Planctomycetaceae bacterium
GCCTTCCTTCCGCCCGACGCCGACGGCAGGCCGGCTCAGCCCACGGAGGTGCGTCTGATGCGTGACGCGCGCAATCTCTACGTCGCGGTCGTCTGCACGGAGGACCCAGAGCGCATCGGCTCGGTACCGACCATCGAGCGCGAGCGAGACGGCGAGGTGTATCGCGACGATTCGGTGGAGGTCTTCATCCAGCCGGACGTCGAGGACCCGACGTATTACCAGGTCATCGTCAACCCCAGCGGCTCGATCTACGACGGGCAGGGACGCAACAAGGGCTGGGACGCCGAAGGACTGCGGACCGCCGTCGCCCGCGGCGAGACGACGTGGACGGTGGAACTGGCGATCCCCCTCGCGGCGGTGAAGCTGCAGGGCAGCGAAGCGGGCAAGGTGATCGGGCTCAACGTCATCCGCACCAGGCAGCTGGACGCGGGCTCCGAGCGGTCCATGTGGTCGCCCGTGTTCGGTCCGAGCAATCACGCCCCGGCCCTCAACGGCCGGGTGACGCTCAAGTAGGCCGGCGGTCCAGGCACATTTCAATCGTCGGTCAAGCAGCGCGATCGTCGCGGGACCAGCGAACGAGTCCGGGCGAGCTCCAGCCGAGCTCCCTCGCGGCGGCAGGCAGCGCGCGCGGAGTCCTCTGCGCCACCGCGAGCCGGTTGCCTTCAGGCGCTATTGGAGGCCGTGGACGATGGGGGTCAGGCGCGTCGGGCTCAGCGTTCCCTCATGCCGCGGGGCGACGGTGGCTCCGAACCCCGGCACCCCGAGCCGCCTTCGCCGTTGTCTTCCGCCCGTCCGTTCATGGTCTCGCCAGCCGCGGGTCGGCCCCGCCGCTATCGTGTCGGCGCGCCTTGTCCAGTCGTCGAACCATGGCAGTCAACGTTCGGACTCCAAACGGGATCCGGACATGACCGCCCTGGATGACAGGCATGCCGCCCTGCGCGGCGAGGACGCGTTCCGGCCGCACTGATCCTTCGGTCGTGCCCGACCCACTACCGAAGGGTGACGCGCCGTCCGATGAGCGGGCGGGTGAGCTTCATCGCGGCATAGGGCAGCCAGACCGGCGCGAAGGCGGCGATGCCCACCATCCCCCCCAACGCCAGACCCCATTCGTTAATCCCGGGGGAGAAGCCGCTCATCGCCTGTGCGACGTCCGCCCCGCGGAATACCGCCAGCCCGCCGAGCAACAGCGCCCCGGCGACGAGCCCGAACCCGCGCGGCAGGACGTAGTCCAGCAGGACAATCGACCACGCAGCCGCTGCGAACACCAGCACATGGTACGCCCCCGCCGCCGGCGGGGTGGAGACTTCCGCGCCGCTGATGTACTCGATCAGGAGCTGCGTACCCGGCGCCGCCAGCGCAGTCAGGGCGCAGGGGATCACAGCCCAGACCGCACGGACCAGGTTCGGCCGGGACGCGACGAGCGTGTGCGCCCACCATACGGCGACCCCGGCAATCATCGACGCGATCTGCACCTGCATCGGCGGGAAGCGGATCGCATAGGAGGGAGAGGCCAGACGCCACCAGAGCGCGATCAGCAGGGCCGTTCCCGCCCCCGCCAGCAGCACGCTCAACAGCAGGTGGACCAGCGCGCCTTCCCAGTTCATCGGTCCCCGTCGCGTGCGGTCGCCGTCCCACCGCATCCCCAGCGAATGCATGATCGCCATGGTTCCCCGCGTCCTTTCGTTGGACTCCCATTCCGACCCGCGCTGATCCTACTCCCAACGACACAGAGAAGGCAAGGGCGCATTCGCAGCGTGCGCCGGACCGCCCGGATCCACGGCCCGAGGAGATTCAGTGGGCGGCGCGAAGCGCAACGCAGCTCGTCATTGCGGACAGCATCAGCAGCAGGATCATGGCGGCGTCGACGATCCACGTCGGCGGGCGCGCCGCCGCAACTCGTTCATCACCTTCGAACGCCCAGTCGACGGCGCCTCCCGTCCCGCCTTGATCGGTTCGCGTCACGCTCGGGCCCTGCTCGGAAATGACGGCCTCCAGCTTCGCGCCGTCCACCTTCTCCCCGACACCGATGACCACCGGCTGGACGTTTCCGTCGGCGGCGCTGCGGCCCGGCGCGTCGGTAGGCTCGCCGTCGTCTGTCGCGGTCGGATCGGGCGGGTGGAGCAGCACGAGGCGACACCGCCGCCCGTCGACGAGCGTCTCGATCAGTTCGACCCGGCCGATGCGCTCCCACGGGAAGATTCGCCAGCCCGGCCCGGCCTGCTGCTGCACGCCCCGATCCGTGATCCGAACCTCCTGCGGCATGAGGCGCACGACGAGGGCGACGAAGTACGCCAGCAGAATGCCGCAGAAGATCGGCAGGGAGACGATCCCGCACCACGGCAGCACGTTGCGACCCGTGAAGAGCGGGATGAGCACGAGGATCAGGAACCCCGAGCCGAAGAACGCCGCGTGACGGAGACGTCGCCGGACGTAACCGCTCAGCCCCATGCGGCGAATCGCGGCTTCCCGCGCGGCCGCACGGAACACCCGCGGCTCGGTCCACGTCAGCAGCTTTTTCGGCAGATTGCCGAGCATGGGTACTGTTTGAGCCACCCGACGGCGTGTGTCAAGCGGCGGCCTATGGGAACGGTCGTCGGAATTCCGCCTCGACGTACCAGCGCCCCGGCTTGGCGCGGCGGCGTCCTTCGCCGATCACCCAGTACAACTGCCCGGGGTCGTCTTCGCCGCCCGCGACGGCGACCGTCAACCGGTGCTGGCCGCGCCGGACTTCGAGCGAGCCGGCCGCCTCGCCCACGCGGTAAACCGGCGGGATCGGCCGCGGGCCGCGGTGATCGACAATCAACTCGTCGTCGAACCACAGCCGCACCGGCCGGGCGCACATCGCCACCAGGTTGATCCGCGTCGGGTGAGTGAGCTTCACGTCGAAGCAGTAGGCCGCCCCCTCCGGCGCCCCGTCCGGCAGGTCGACGAAGTGTCCCGCCAGCTCGACGCATTCGGCGTTGGCGGGCGGCGTCGGCGACTCGCTCGGCAGCGACGCTCCCGGCGCCCAGCGAAGCGCGGGGATCGTCATCAGCAGACCGGCCTCGTATCGCAGCGGCACCCCGTCAACTCGCAGCTCAATCGCCAGACGACTCGAGTACGGCCGCCACGTCGGATCGTCCGGCCGGGCGGTGAACGGGGCGCGCAGCGGCGCGCCGGGCGCCAGCGCGTCGGCGCAGGCGGCGCCGGGCTCGATCGTCCAGCCGTCCGGCGCCATCAGCTCCGCCTCCAGCTCGACGGGGCGATCCATGCAGTTCGTCATTTCCAGTTCGAACGACCCGGCCTGTCCGGGCGCGAGGCGCACCGCGTCCGGGTAGCGCAGCTCGACGGCGATCGGGTCGGACGCCAGCAGCGCCGTGTTCCGCTCGGCCGGGCGGGCCCGCGAGATCTGTCTGCCCATCGCCGGCGACGTGCGGTTCCGCAGCGGGCGGCGCAGCCCGGGCGCGTCCGTCAGCCGGACGTCCGAACCGTAGTACGCCAGCACCTGCTGCGCGACGTCGGCGGTCTGATCCGTCAGTTCGGTCAGCGTCGCCGCCGGCGCCATCCCGGCCATGAACGTGCTGAGCAGCAGGTCGTCGCCGATCGGCTCCAGCCAGCGGTCGCCGATACAGTCGGGATCGATCAGGCCGAGGGTCGCGCCGAGCGTGGCGCAGGTGCAGTCGGTGTCCTGCCCGCAATTGGCCGCCGCGAGCAAGGCCGTGTCGAAGTCCCCGCCGCCGATCATCCACGCGAGCACGATGATCGGCAGGTTGACGGCCACGTCGGTGAAGTTCTCCGTGCCGAACGTCTCGACGATCTCGTCGAGCACGGCTTCGCGGTCGCCGGCATGTGGTCGACGGTCGAGCACCAGCCGGATGCCGCGCGCCACGCGCCCGTCCGGGTCGATCCGGCTCAATCCCAGATCGATCAGCGCGTCGCGATCGGGCTCGACGAACGCGGCCGACTGGACGGTCGCGAGAAACACGGCCGCGTCGACGCCGTCGCCGTAGTGGTCGCAGCAGGCGTCCTCTCGGGCGAGGTGCGCGGCGAGGTTCGGGTCTGCGGGCGCGAGGCACGCCCAGAGCTCGGTGCGGATGGCCGCCCCCATCCCGTTGGGGCTCTGGTTGTCGTATCCGCCGCTGAGCGACGGCCAGAGATGCATCGCCAAGTTCCGCTGACAGATTCCGTATTCGTCGGGCCAGTTGACGACGTGGTCGATCCACGCCCCGGCCAGAAGGCGGCGGTCGATCGGCAGCCCGTCCTGGCGGATGCGCGACAGCCAGGCGATCTGGAGGTCCAGGTCGTCGTTGGGCAGCACGCCCTCGGGGACCGGGTCGTAGAAGGTCAGCTCGTGCGGCGGCTTCCGTCCTTCCCACGGTCCGCCGAGCGTGCCCCCGACCGCCTTGCCGACCCAGCACCCGTGGACCTTCCGGCGGTAGGTCGCGTAATCCAATGCAGTCGAGTCGGGTGACATGGAACTCCGTCTCAGGCAGCAGCGGTCACATCAGGAACGTGTTGTTCGAGGGGCACGGCGGGACGACAGGTCAGGGTCAATCGCCCGCATCGTCGTCCGCCGAAACGCCTTCGGTGCAGGTGGAGGGGTCCTTGCCCTGCTCGATCCACGCGATCTTGGTGACGCGGCGCTCGTGGCGCCCGCCGCTCTCGAACTCCGTCTCCAGCCAGCCCGTCACGATCCGGCGGATCAACTCCTCGCCCAATACGTCGCTGGCGAGGCAGAGGATGTTCGAATCGTTGTGCCGACGCGACATCTGCGCGGTCAGCTCGTCGTGGCACAGGGCGGCGCGGATGCCCGGGATCTTGTTTGCGCAGATCGTCATCCCGATCCCGCTGCCGCAGATCAGAACCGCGCGATCGGCGCGCTGCTCGGCAACGGCGACCGACGGCGGATACGCACAGTCCGGGTAGTCGCAGCTCTGCGAGCTGTTGGTGCCCATGTCCAGCACCTCGTGCCCCAACTCGCTGAGCATGACGACCAGCTTCTCCTTGACCTCGTGCCCGCGATGATCCGCCGCTATCGCTATCCTCATGTCGCGTCCCTGCTCAAACGATTCCGTAGGAACTGCTCGATCCGCCCGGCGGTGCGCTCATACACCTGTCGTCCGCCGCCCACCGGGTCGGGAATGTCCTCGCGGCCGCCCAGGAGGTGGACCTTCGCGGCCGCGTGAGGCGCCATCCCGCGCACCTCGTCGGCGTGAAGGCGTTCCATACAGAATACCACGTCGGCGGCGTCGATCAACTCCACCGTCAGCTTCCGGCTGCGGTGGTCGGCGATGTCCGCGCCATGCGACCGCGCGGCGGCGATTGCCTCGGGCGAGGCGGGCGCCCCGCCGCCGCTGAACATCCCGGCCGAGAGAACCTCCACGCCCCGCTCGCCCAGCCGGTCCGGCGGCACGTCGAGCTGCTCGGCGAGCACCTTCCGGGCGATGCCCTCCGCCATCGGGCTGCGGCAGGTGTTGCCGGTGCACACGAACAGGTACGTCCGCGCGGCGA
>CAZADC010000275.1:0-5467 GCA_964483755.1 uncultured Planctomycetaceae bacterium
AAGCTGGACATCGGCGCCAACCAGGACGGCGACATGACGCTCAACGGCGAGTCCAAGAAGCTCTCGTTCGGCGGCGACGTGAACGGCGTCATCGCCGTGCATTACGGCGACGTGTCCAAGTTCGACGTGGGGCGCGACTTCACCGGACGGCTCAACGTCGAGCGCGGCGAGGCCGGGAAGGTCTCGATCGGGCGCGACTTCACCGGCGCCGACGCGAGCATCCGCGCCTTCACCGGCGTGGGCAAGTTCGACGTCGGGCGCGACTTCGCCGGACTGCTCGCCACGCACGGGAGCATCGGCAAGCTCCAGGCCAAGGACGGCGCAACCTCCGGTCGCGTCTGGGCCGCCCAGAACATCGACAAGGCGGACTTCGGAAGCCTCGTCGACGCCCTGGTCGCCGCCTCCGCGAACGTCGGGAAGGTCAAGATCGACAATGACATGGTCGACAGCTACCTGTTCTCCGGGTTCAACCCGGGCGACGCGGGATACGACCCCGCCGCCGGCGGCGAAGCGGCCAACGTCCGGATCGACGCATGGACCAATCCCGCCTGGAACAACGCCGACAACGCCGACACCCCCCAGGGCGGCGACATCGACTCCGTCGACATCGGCGGCGACATGGTCCGCTCGACGATCTCCGCCGGCGTCGCCCCGGGCGAGGACGGATACGTCGGCACCACCGACGACATCATCGGCGGCACCGGGTACATCCACAAGGGCGTGCAGGTCGACGGGCTCATCCTCGGCGACGACAACACCGCCGCCGCATACGGAGTCTACGCCGCCAACGCCATGCCCGAGGTGACCTTCCGCGGGAAGATGCCGTTCTCCTCGCACAAGAACGCGCGCGTGAACAGCTACCGCACGGCCGCGGGGACGCTGCAGGTCATGGACGTGTACTTCTCCTACAACTTCGTCCGTGTGACGTTCAACCACGCGGTGAACTCGGCCGGAGTCGATACCAGCACGTTCCTGCTCGAGGCGTCGCTCGACAACGACTTCGATACGCTCGCCGACAACACCGACATCTCGACGGTCGCCACGACGACGATCTCGTTCGACCCGGTCGACTACACCGTCACCTACCAGACCCCGACGGCGGCGTGGGAGGACATCGCCGACACCTACGGCGACTTCTGGCGCCTGACGATCGACGATTCGATCTATGACCTCCGCGGCAACCTGCTCGACGGCGAATTCGACGGGAGCTTCCCCAGCGGAGACCGCGCGCCGGGCGGCGACTTCGTCTGGCAGGGCTTCGTCAGCGATCCGGTCGGCGATTTCGACCCCGACGTGCTCGACGACTACGTCGTCCCGATTGACCTCGACGGCGGAACCGAGGTGTTCTCCAACTGGTTCAGCAGCACGAGCGACACCGACATCTACGGGTTCAGCGCAACGGCCGACCAGTTCCTCTCCGTCGAGTTCAGCAGCGACTCGCTCGGGCAGATGGGCGTGTTCTTCCTCGACGACCAGGGAACGCCCGACCCGCTCGACGATACCTACGAGATTCTCAGCCGCTACGAGTACATGGAAACCTCGCTCGACGGCCTGTTCGAGGCCTTCGAGCTGCCGGAGACCGGCGACTACTTCGTCGCCGTCACGCCGAGCGAATTCGCCTGGAGCCCGCTGGTCGGCAGCCGGATGTACGGGCTCAGCGTGACGCTGTCGTCCAGCGACACGCAGCTGGTCAACGACCTCGGCGCGATCCCGCCGGGCGAGGAGATCGCCTACTACTCGAACACCGTCGGCGAGCACAACAACCACCTCGGCGCCAACACGCCGAAGCAGCTCGTATACCTGGACTTCGACGGCGGCACGGCGACGCAGTACACCGACGTCGCCAGCGTCGTCAACATCGACGCCTTCGACGCCGAGTCGCTCGACGCCTCGCTGCTCGGCATGGAGAACGCCCTGATCGAGGGCGGCGCGGGCGTCGCCGGCATCGTCGACAACGTCATGGCGATCTACCAGGACACGCCGGGCACCCATCCCTGGGGCGCGCTGAACGTCCAGCGCATCGACGTCAGCGACCCCGCCGACTGGGCCGCCTACCAGGCCGCCGCCGAAGGTCTGTTCTTCACCACGGTCGATCCCGCCGTCGCCCAGGGGCTCGACCCCGAGGCCGAGTTCACCACCGTCTTCATCGGCGAAGCCGACACGGGCATCTTCGGCGGGAATCTCCTGGGACTCGCAAGCGGCATCGACGTCGCCAACCAGGACAAGGGCGACGAGGCGATCGTCTTCAGCCAGGTCATGTCCGGATTCGAGCCGTACACGAGCGACGACCTGACGACCAAGGCAAACCAGTACAGCCAGGCGCTGGCGAACATCGCCGCCCACGAGCTCGGACACGTCCTCGGGCTCAACCATCAACCGACCTACTTCGGCAGCGGGTATCTGCTGGAGGACGACCCGAACAACGACGGCGACGCCTCGGACGCCAACACCGGACTCGCCCTGATGGGCTACCCGCACATCCTGGAAGGGTCCGCGGTGGCGCTCAACGAGTCGTGGCAGCTCGGCACGGCGGAACTGTCCTCCTACGAATTCCCGACGGGACACATCGACACCGCCGACCTGCTGCTCAAGTGGCTGTCCTAGACAATGGCCTCGCCGCCGCACAGCGCGGCGTGACGGCATCAACACGGTCCGGGCGCTCTTCGGAGCGTCCGGGCCGTTTCTGTTCCCGAGCGACCGATCGGCGAACCTGGCGGTTCGACGCCCTCGCCCGTCCGGTGGAAGGATGCGCAGCCGCACCGTCCGACTGCCTCTCCCATCGGGTCCCCGGCTGCAGTGGTAAGGTGCAGAGGTGGCCGGGCATCGGAATGACGAAAAGTGCTGCGGGGGGTTTCACATCACCGTTGGAACCTGCTTCCCAGGGGAAGCGTGGCGCCGACCCGGCCGCAATCCGGCAGGCTCAGGACGCGTCGAGCTTCTGGCGGATCGCCTTCGCCGCCGCCTTGGGATCGTCGGCCGCACAGATCGCAGAGCACACCGCCACGCGGCGCAACCCCGCATCGATGATCTGCTGAACGTTGTCAGCGTTGATTCCCCCGATTGCCACCAGCGGGCGCGAAGACTCGGGCGCCACCTTGGCCACCAGCTCCGGACCGACCACCGGACCCGCGTCCTTCGTATCCGTCGCGAACATCGGACCGACGGCCACGTAGTCCGCTCCCTCGTTGATCGCCCCGCGCGCCTGCTCCACGGAGTGCGTGCTCTTGCCGACAATCGCACCGGGGCGCAGCAACTTGCGGGCCTCGCCGACCGGCAGGTCGTGCTGCCCGACGTGCAGCCCGTCGGCGCCCACCAGCGAGGCGATGTCGGCGCGATCGTTCATGATGAACAGCCGCCCCGTCTCATCGGCCAGTTCCCTCATCTCCGCCGCCATCGCAAACATCTGCGCGTCCGACGCCGTCTTGTCGCGAAGCTGGATCGCGTCGACGCCGCCGGCGATCGCCGCCCGGGCAATCTCTCGCATGGACCCCTTGCAGCAGCCGGGCCAGATGAGCAGGTAGAGCCTGACGTCCGCGAACCGCTCGGACACCATCAACCGTCCCACCAGGCGCTGTTCGAGCGTGTACCCGTTGTACCGCATCCGCTCGACCTTCAGCACCTCCGACGGCGCGACGAACTTGGCGTACTCCTCGATGGTCCGCAGCGACTCGGTCAACCGCTTGCAGGCGGCGATCGCCACGTCGGCGAGATTCGTCCGCGTCGGCTCGGTCGGGCTGGTGATCTCCGTGCCGATGTCGCCCGGCGTGTCGCGGGAGGTGATCATCTCCTCGGTCGGCATGGCGCCGAGAATCTCCTTCAGGTCGCTCCGCAGATTCTTCGCCATTGCCGTAACGGCCGGGTCGTTCAGCGCGAACCGCCCGCAATCCTCCGCCACGCGCAGCGCCTCGCGCGCCCGGTTGAAGTTGGCGTCCAGTATCCGGTGATACTCTCGCACGTTGCGCCTCCGCCGGCCGCTTCGCGCCGGCCCGTCAGTCGCGTTCGGGAATGGGGAACTGCCCGCACATCTCGGAAACCTGCGCCCGGACCGTCGAGAGCGTCTCGGCGTTTCCGCCGGAGGACAGCACGTCGTCGATCCAGTCGGCCAGACGGATCATCTCGTCCGGGCCGAGCCCGCGCGTCGTCACCGCCGGCGTGCCGAACCGCACGCCCGACGCCTCCGACGGCGGACGGTGATCGAAGGGAATCGCGTTCTTGTTGGCGACGATGCCGGCCCCGGCCAGCCAATTGGCGGCCGTCCGTCCGTTGAGCTGTGGGAACTTGCTCCTCAGGTCGACCAGCAGCAGGTGATTGTCCGTCCCGCCCGACACGAGCCGCCAGCCCCGCTCGATGAGCTCGCCGGCCAGCGCCCGGGCGTTGGCGACGATGGCGGCGGCGTAGGCGTGGAAGTCCTGGTGCAGCGCCTCGCGGAACGCCACGCCCTTGGCGGCGATGACGTTCTCGAGCGGTCCGCCCTGGATGCCGGGGAAGATCGCCGTGTCCACAGCCGACGCCCACTCGCTCGTGCAGAGGATCACGCCCCCGCGCGGGCCGCGGAGGGTCTTGTGCGTCGTCGTCGTCACGAAATCCGCGTGCGGGACCGGGTCGCTGTGCGCCTTGCCGACCACCAGTCCGGCGATGTGGGCGATGTCCGCCAGCAGGAGACAGCCGACCTCCTTCGCGATCGCCCCGAACGCCTCGAAGTCGATCTCCCGCGGGTACGCCGACGCGCCGACGACCAGCAGGTCCGGGCGCTCCGCCTTCGCCAGCCGGCGGATGTCCTCCATGTCCAGCATCTCGGTGTCCTCGCGGACGCCGTAGTGCACCGGCTTGTACATCCGCCCCGACAGGTTGATCTCCAGCCCGTGCGACAGGTGACCGCCCTGGTCGAGGCGCATGCCCATGATCTTCTGGTTCGGCTTGAGCGCCGCGAGGTACACGGCCAGGTTGGCGTTCGTGCCGCTGTGCGGCTGGACGTTGGCGTGCTCGGCGCCGAACAGCTCCCTGCAGCGGTCGATCGCCAGCCGCTCGACGACGTCCACGTTGTCGCACCCGTTGTACCACCGCTTGCCGGGGTAGCCCTCGGCGTACTTGTCGGTGAGCACGGTGCCCATCGCCTCCAGCACGCTGCGGGAGACGTGATTCTCCGAGGCGATCAGCTCCAGCGTCTGCGCCTGGCGGGCCTCCTCAGCGGCCACCGCGGCCGCCATCTCCGGGTCTACGGTATCCAGACTTCGCTTCATCAAGCACTCCCGAAACGTCCGCGACTCCTCGACAAGCTGGAGAGTTTATCCGCCGCCCGCCCGGCACGCAAGCAACGCTTCCACCCCACCGAAGGACGGTGTGCGACATGATTTCGTGGCGCGAAATCATGTCGCACACAGAGCGGGAGAGAACAGTGAGCAGAACAGAGACGCCCCGGTCGACGCCGCATGCGGCGACGCGCCTGGCCTGCGAGCAGCCGTCTCCC
>CAZADC010000276.1:0-5461 GCA_964483755.1 uncultured Planctomycetaceae bacterium
TACTCGCTGAGGTGCCCGTTGGACTCGGTCGAGTAGTATCCGAACCGCCGGAGCATGTCGATGCGGACCTTCTCGGTCTCGCGGAAGACGGGATGCTTCTCGAAGCCCTCGAGCAGGCGGTCGGCCCAGTCCTCGCCGTCGTAGATCACCTGGATGTACCAGGTCTGGTGGTTGATCCCGGCGCAGATGATGTCGACCTCGCTCGTCGGGACGCGTTTGTAGCCCTTGCTGTCGGGCTTCCTGCCCTTGTTGACGAGCAGCTCGATGACCTGGGCGATCTGGTGATGCCCGCCCATGACGCCGTGGCAGAGGCCGATCGTCGGCACGCCGCCGTAGTGGTTGGCGGCCCAGGTGTTCATCGCGTTCGGGTTGGCGTAGTTCAGGAACAGGGCATCGTCATTGGCGACCTCGCGGATGTCCTTGCAGAAGTCGAGCACGCACGGGATGTTCCGCTGGCCGTACATGATTCCCCCGGCGCAGAGCGTGTCGCCGACGCACTGGTCGAGCCCGTACTTGAGGGGCACCTCGATGTCGAGCTTGAACGCCTCGAGCCCGCCGATGCGGGTGCAGTTGATGACGTAGTCGGCGCCGTCGAGCGCCTTGCGGCGGTCGGTGGTCGACTCGATCGTCGCCGGCAGATCGTTCTTGGCGATGTCCTTCTCGCAGAGCTGGACGACCATGTCGAGGTTGCGCTCGGAGATGTCGGTCATCGCGAACTGCGTGTCGCGCAGCTCCTCGACGGCGAGGATGTCGCGGAAAAGCCCGCGCGTGAATCCCACGCTGCCGGCGCCGATGAAGGCCACTTTGATGGACATGCGATCGGTTCTCCTGGAAGCGTCTTTCCCGCCACGCCGGACGGCAACGCCCGTCGGCGAGCGGAATTGGTTCCTGCGGCGCACCCTACCTACCCGCGCCGCGCGCGATCATCAAGGCAAATCGGCTTCCGCAGGCGATCTTCCGCGTCCGCGCTTGTCAAATGCGCCGCCGACGGTGATACTCCACGCCCGACCATGAGCGAACTGACCGACAGGCTCGCGAAACGCTTCATCGTGATCGACGGCCCGGACGGCGCCGGCAAGAGCACGCAGATCGCCCTGCTGGCCGACTGGCTGCGCGGGCAGGGGCTGGAGGTGACCACGGCGCGCGACCCGGGCGGAACGTCGATCGGCGACCGCATCCGGGACATCCTCCTCGACCGCCGCCACGAGGAGATGGTCATCGGGTGCGAGATTCTGCTCTACATGGCCAGCCGGACGCAGCTCATGGGCGAGGTGATCGCGCCGGCCCTGGAGGCCGGGCGCTGCGTGCTCTGCGACCGGTGGGTCTCGGCGACGATCGCTTACCAGACGGCGGAGGGGAAGGCCTCCGCGGAGTACGTGCAGGATGTCTACAAGGCAGCCCTGCAGAACATCTGGCCGGACCTGACGATCATTCTCGACGTCCCGGCCGAGCAGGGACTCGCCCGCGTCGGCGACGCGCCGGACCGCATGGAATCCAAGGCCGTCGAGTTCCATCGGAAGGTGCGCGAGGCGTTTCTTGAGCAGGTCCGAAGGATGCCGGACGCATTCCACATCGTGGGCGGAATCGCACCTGCGTTCGAGGTGCAGCGGCGCATCCAAAAGCTCTTGATAGAGCGAAGCTTCTCTTCCACGATGCTGGGACCATATCTCGCAACGTATCTTCACTCGCCATTCGACACTGGGTCGACGAGCATGTAGGTGCGTAGTGCCTGCAGATGGCACACCGACGGCCGCGCTTTCAGGGCCCTCTGGCCTGCGCACGAAACTCGGGGGACACCACGATCGGGGGACATCACCATACAGATTTCTGACCTTGTGGAGTTCCGTTCCCTCATGGCTTGTGTTGTCAATGGAGCCGAGAAGGTCCGTATGTCCCCCGACTTCTGCGACTTCCTTCAAACGTCGCGCGCTTCGGCGAGCTTTCGGTAGAGCATCTCGAACGTCTTGTGGCGGTCGATGTGATACACGCGGCGCATCCGCCCGTACTCACCGGTGTGGCGGAGGCGCAGGTCCCAGTCGATCTGCGGCGTGTGGACGACCTCTGTCTCGGCGAGGTCCGGATCCACCAGCGTCGCGATATCGCCGAGGTCGTAGAACGCCTTCTGCGACGAGCGGGTCCACTCGTGGCGGCAGCGGATCTCGTGGAGGTACTCGCCGAGCGGCCCGAGCGGCGCCAGCCGGCGGGCAGTCTCGTCCATCGTTGCGCGCAGATAGGTTCCCGTGTCGAACAGGACCAGCGGCAGGGGGGAGGCGAGCACGACGCGGGCGGCGCGCAGATCGCGGTAGATGTTCACGTTCCAGCAGGACCGCGGCCAGCCGGTCGTCCGGGCGTGATAGAAGACCACCACGCGGTCGGCGATCTCGGGGCATTTCAGCCAGGCGGAGGCGACGTCGGTGATCGGCCCGAGCACGACGATCCACAGGCGGCGGTCGTCGCTCGCGTCCATCGCCCGCTCGATGATCAGGTCGACACCGGGCGAGTCGGTCGGCGTCGCGGAGTACTGCAGCGGGTGCGAGCCGGCGAGCACCGGATACGGACGGCCGAGCCCGGCGCGGTCCAGCACGCGATGAATCTCCGCGACGGAAAGATCCGGACCTTCGGGCCCGCCCTGGTCGCCGAAATTCGCGCCGACGAGGCCTTCGATATCGAACCGTTCGGGGGAATGAATCGCCAGGGCGAGGGCGAACTGGTCGTCCACCTCGTTGGCGGCGTCGGTGTCGATCAGCAGGCGGATTCGCTCACCGGACGCGGGCAGCTCCGGCACGTGTCTCTCGGTCGTCTCGTTCATGCGGAGCAACGTACCGGCCCGGCCGCTCGGGCACAAGCGTCTCGCTGCACACACTGGCGTGCGGCGGGCCCCCGGCGTACCATGCCGCCTTCACGCGAATTCGAGACCCCTGACGGAAAGAGACTCATGCCCGACAAGAGCAGTCTGCCGAACATCGTATTCATCATGGCCGACGACATGGGCTACGGCGATCCCGGCTGCTACGGCGCCGAGAAGATCCCCACGCCCAACATGGATCGCCTGGCGACGGAGGGCGTGCGATTCACCGACGCCCACAGCGCCGCGGCCGTATGCACGCCCAGCCGCTACAGCGTCCTGACCGGTCGGTACTGCTGGCGGTCGCGCCTGAAGCGCTGGGTGCTCGGCGGGTTCGGCGAGCCGCTGATCGAGGACGGGCGGATGACCGTCGCCGATCTGCTCCGCCGGCATGGGTACGCCACGGCGTCGGTCGGCAAGTGGCACCTCGGGCTCGGCTGGACGCTGAAGGACGGGCGCCCGCGCGACCAGGCGGGCGAGGACGCCGCGGCCGACGGGGCCGACATCGACTACACGGCGCCCCTTCGCGGCGGGCCCACCGCCCACGGGTTCGACTACAGCTTCAACATCTCCGGTTCGCTGGACATGCCGCCGTACTGCTTCATCGAGAACGACCGCTGCGCCGGCGTGCCCGTCGAGGCGAAATCGCCCGTGAACCCGCAGCAGCGTCCGGGGCTGATGACGCCCGGCTGGGACGATGCGGCTGTCGACACGACCTTCGCCCGACGCGCGGCCGAGTGGATCGGCCGGGCGCACGCCGAGGACCCGGACCGCCCGCTGTTCCTGTATCTCACGCCGTCGGCGCCGCACCGGCCTTGCGTGCCGCCGCCGCAGTTCGAGGGGCGAAGCTCGGCCGGTCTCCGCGGCGACATGGTGACCGTGGTCGACTGGATGGTCGGCGAGGTGGACGCCGCGCTGGAGCGCTGCGGGCGGCGCGAGAACACGCTGCTGATCGTCACCTCCGACAACGGCGCCCGCCTGACGTGCTTCGACGGCAACGATTACGGGCACAGGTCGTGCGGGGACCTGCGCGGGCAGAAGGCGGACATCTGGGACGGCGGGCATCGCGAGCCGTTCATCGCCCGCTGGCCGGCGCGCATCGCGCCGGGGGGCGTCTGCGACGAGCCGATCTGCCTGTCGGACCTGATGGCGACGTGTGCGTCGATCGTCGGCGACCCGCTGCCGAGTGACGCCGGCGAGGACAGCTGTGACATCCTGCCCGCGCTGTGCGGCGAGCCGCTGGACGCGCCGATCCGCGAGGCGATCGTGCACCACTCCGGAAACGGGATGTTCTCGCTGCGGCAGGGGCGCTGGAAGCTCATCCGCGGGCTCGGCAGCGGGGGGTTCTCCGAGCCGCGCGGAGCAGAGCCCGGTCCGGGCGATCCTGTCGGGCAGCTCTACGACATGGCCGACGACCCCGCCGAGGGCCGCAACCTCTACGCCGAGCGCCCGGAGATCGTCGAGCGCCTGACGGCGATCCTCGACCGTTACATCGCCGACGGACGGAGCACCTGAACGCCTGGATGGTCAGCTTCCAAGCCAGGCGTTTTCGGACGGGAAAATCGCCTTGCGTCGCGCCGGCGGGCGGATAAGATAAGGGACTTCTCCGCCGGCGGCGGGCGCGGATGAGGAATCGGTCGCGCACTCGTCCACCCGTCGGCCGCCGCGGGGCGGGAGCATTCGACGGTCCGGAACCCCCTGGAGAGCAATATGCCGGCTTCGACACCACAGGACATCCGCAATATCGTGCTGCTCGGACACGGCGGGTCGGGCAAGACTTCGCTCGCCGAAGCGCTGCTTCACGCCGCCAAGGTCACCGGGCGGCTCGGCTCGGTCGACGACGGCACGAGTCATCTCGACTACACCGAGATCGAGAAGGACCGCCAGCATTCGGTCGACCCGACGCTGTGCCACTTCGATCACGCGTCCAAGACGATCAACCTGATCGACACGCCGGGCTACCCGGACTTCATCGGCGGGGCGATCGGCGGGATCGGCGGGGCCGACACGGCCGTCATCGTGGTTTCCGCGACCGCCGGCATCGAAGTCAACACCCGCCGGCTCTTCAAGGCCGCCCAGCAGGACGGACGCGCCGTTGCCGTCGTGGTCAACAAGATCGACGGGGAGAACGCCCAGGTCGAGGGGCTGCTCGCCCAGCTTGCCGAGACGTTCGGTCCGGCCGTCAAGGCGATGAACCTGCCCGCCGAGGGCGCGACCGCCGTGGTCGACTGCTTCGCCAACGAGTCGGGCTCCACCGACTTCGGCGACGTCGGCGAGGCGCACACCGAGCTGACCGAGAGCATCATCGAGGCCGACGAGGAGCTCATGGAGGCCTATCTCGGCGGCGAGGAGGTGTCGAAGGACAAGCTGTCGGCGGCGTTCGCCAAGGCGATGGTCGCCGGCACGGTCATTCCGGTTCTCTTCACCGCTGCTGAGGCGGAGGTAGGCGTGAAGGAGCTCGCCGACGCGGTCGCGACGTACTTCCCGACGCCGGCCGATTCCAACATCCGTCCGATCCGCGAGGCGCAGGAAGCCCCCGCGCCGGCCGAGGGCGAGGAGCCGGCGGAGATTCCGACGGTCGACGTGACCGCCGACGCCTCGAAGCCGTTCATCGCC
>CAZADC010000277.1:0-5439 GCA_964483755.1 uncultured Planctomycetaceae bacterium
CGATCGAGACCGCCTGGCGCGCTACCAGCCCGCGTGCGATGCGATCGATGGCCATGGGTGCGTCGGTCCCGTCGGCCGAGTGGTCGAACAGCGTCGGATTGTGCCCACACGCAAGCTGGTCAAACAAGGCGCTCGTCGGCAGGGGATCCTTCGTTTCCATCCGTGGGACCTGATAGAAGGGTCGTTCGGCGCTGAGCAGGTCGAAGCGGTCGGCCCACTGGTCGAAATAGGCGTCGAGCGCGGCGGCGTCGAATCGCGCGGCGGACCAGAGTTCGGCCCAGGCCTTGAGATTCGGCGGCCCGAAGATCCGGTGGAGGATCGCCAGCAGCAGGCGGTGCAGACAGACCGTCACCAGCGGGGAATCGTCCCGCAGCTCGCGGAACTCGTGGGCCCGGACCAGAGCGTCTCGAAGGCCCAGGTTGTGAAGCGTGCCGTCCGGCGTGAGGCACGGCAGCCAGGGCTCGCGAATCAGATCGAACGATGCGGCCACGTTACGCCTCCTCTCTGCGTTCCAGTACGATGCCGAGGTCGGGATCGAGTCGAAGAACGGTCCTGCCGAAGATGCGGCGACCGTCGATCAGCAGCAGCGGCTTGCAGTTGCGAAGCACGGGGCAGCGCCGCCAGGGCGCTGGGACGGGTTCGTCGTGGTACGCCTCGACGACGTCCCAGCGAGAGACCTTCACGCCGGCGTCCAGCAGGCGCATGAGTGCGCAGCGGTCCGGCGGTGTGTTCAGGTCAACGGGCTCCCGCCCGGCCGGGTCGAGACAGGCGCGGCCGTCCACGTCATGCAGGCAGACCAGCTGGACGCTCGGGCGGGCCTTTCGCGTCAAGCCACCGAGATGCTTGGCCGCGATCGTCTCGTCCTCGGGCATCTGACGGTTGAACTGATTCAGGACGCCGTCCGGCGCGGCCGGGTCTGGGATGGTTCGCACGTCGGCGACGTATTCGTCCTTGCGACGCTCCCGCAGCAATTCGTCGTGAGCGGCTGCGAGGGCGGCCTGCCAGTTCGCCTCGGGGTCGGTCGGCGGATCCTCGGCGTAGACGGATTCGATCAGCCCCTCGGTGTCGTCGGGTATGCGGATCGCCGATGTGTAATGCTCGGTGAGCGTTCGATACGTGGCCAGCAGCGTGTAGCGGTCGTATATCAGCTCGTGCACGCCGAGGTCCGGAAGGCCGTCTTCGTCAAGCTGTGGCATGATGACGCACAGCCGTGGGTCCTGCAGTGATTCCGCCCGTCGTACCGGGAGCGAGGCGCTGGCGTGATGGCGATGGAGACGCCCGGCCCGCTGAAGCAGCAGGTCCGCCGGGGCGGGATCGGTCACCATGAGGTCGAAGTCCACGTCCAGGCTCTGCTCGACCACCTGTGTGGCGACGAGTACGGCCTTGCGAGGGCGTCCCTCCCGCCAGCCGGGCTTGCCGAAGGCCCGCATCATCCGCCGCTCGATGTCACGACGTCGGCCGGCAGGGAAGCGGGCGTGTAGAAGATGGACTTCGGTGGCTTCGAGGCGGTCGGCCAGGGCTGCGTAAACGCGCTGGGCTCGATCCACCGTGTTGCAGATGCACGCGGCGCACCCGCCGCCGGCCAGCGACGAGGCGATCTCCGCTGCGATCGCGTCCGTGTCATCTTCGAGCCACGACAGCGCAATTCGCTTGTCTTCCTCCGCCGGAATGGCGACGCACTCGCTACCGTTTGCGGCCGCAATGGTGAGGCGCGGATAGCGTGTCGCCGTCTCCGCCGGCTCGTGACCGAGGTAGGCCGCCGCCAACGCGCGTCGTCTGGCCGTCGGAAGCGTGGCCGACAACAGGACGACCGGACAGCGCAACGCTCCCAGCCAGCGGAGCAGGTGTTCCAGCAGGCCCGACGTGTAGGCGTCGTAGGCGTGGACCTCGTCGAGAACGACAACCTTGCCCGCCAGGCCGAACAGGCGCACAAACGCGTGGCGGACCTGGAGGACGGCCATGAGCGCCTGATCGACGGTGCCCACACCGTAGGGGGACAGCAGGCCGCGCTTGGATGCCGCGAACCACTCCGAGGCGACCAGGCCTCCGCTGTCGCCGTCGTCGCCAATGTGGTTCGCGCGCAACCGCAGCAGGTCCTCGTTCAGCACCGCCTGACCGTGGGTGAGTTGGGTCTGGATGACGCCGTCCTCGCCGCCCAACACCGGGGCGAACTCGCAGAATCGCCGGAAGATCTGGTCGCTGGTCGCCTGCGTGGGCAGGGCGAAGTACGCTCCGCCGCTCCCGAGACGTCGCAGTCCGTCGTGAACGGCCGCGAAGGCCGCTTCGGTCTTGCCGCTGCCGGTGGGGGTCTCGATGAGGATCAGTCCGGGCCCGGGGAGCTCGCCGGCTGCCGCGACGACCTGTGCCTGGACGGTGTTGGCGGCGAAGCCGAGGGCCTTGCGGAAATCGAGCACTACACTCGGCGTCGGCGCGCGATGGAAACCGCCACGAACCATAGCGTCGCCTGCACGAGAGGCCGACTCCTCGCAATACGCCTCGACGTCGACGTTCGGTCCGGCGTAGGGGAAGAAATCCACGCACGAGGCGAGCCAGTCGGCGACGCAGACCAGCCCAGCCACGACCATCCAGACCGCCTGCTCGTCGTCGGCGGGGTCCGACGGCGCGGGTAGCTCGGCGATTCGCCAGCGATCGGCCAGAGCGGACATCACAGCATCCTGCTGTGCCCGCCATTCCTCGCGGCCGACATCGTCGTCTCGGACATCTCGCCCCAGATTGGACGTTGAGGGGAAGACACCATGGTGCCCGGCCAGCACAATCCGCAGGCTTCTGGCGACATCGGAGGCAGGGCATCTGTCGCCCTTCATGGCGCGCTTCAGGATGCGACCCGTCAGGTTGCCGTGAGGCCGGAGGCGATCCGCATTCGTGAATGAGAATCCCTGACGGGCGAGTTCTTCGGCGCCGGTTTCACAGCGAAGCTGAAACGCCGGCGTCGCCTTGCCGATGTCGTGCAGCGACGCCCAGTACCCCAGCCATCGGACCAGATCGGCCTCCGTCACATGGAAGGACTTCGCCAGCCAGGTTCGCATTCCCTCGCCGACGAAGTCCCGAGCGATCGCCTGAGCAACGTGGCCGGTGTCCAGCAGGTGACAGATGAGGGGGTGGTAGTCCTCGGGCGCTTCGTCGGCCCATTTCGCCCGCATGTGAAGGTGCGTTCTTGCCACCCCGTTCTCCCGGCTTTGATTTGCCCAGGCTCCGGCTCAATAAGGGCCAAATACACCACAAGCCGGAGCTGTACGCAAGAGGTCGACGTATGAATCAGGAGATGACCGTGCGTTGACGTTGGCCGTCTCGCCCTTTAGGATTCGCGGTGTGGCCCGGCTTATCGGCAGGAATGGCCGGCGACCGCACAGAGACGGGGGCCGTCTGGAATGGTCCAGGCGGTCAATCGAGCTTCTGCAGCCAATCGCCGTTACACGTCAGGGGCCGGGGTAGCCGCGGCTCCGGGAAGGGGCAGATCGATGGACGACTTCGAGCAGGATATCCGGGAAGAGGGCGTCCTGTGGCTGCTGCACGAACGGGACAAGGCTCCCCTGAGCGATCTGGAAGACTTCTTGTTCGAATTGATCCGGCACCGCGGCAACCCGCCTGGTACGATCCTGGGCCTTGCCAGGTTGCTTCAAGCCGTTCAGGGGATGCCGCTCGTGATCGATGACGTGTCCGTTGAGTTGGACATCTACCACCGGTACGGCCGCGAGGCGACCAGCGCGAAGATATCTTTGATGGACGGACGGTTGGCGTTGAGCACCTCCGGTGTGGCCAATGCCGGATGGGGCTCGGATTCCTACGGCAACGAGGTCTTCGTACGTCGCGTGATCGAGCTGGACGACGAGGATGCGAAGGACCAGCCGCTTATCGGGATGGCCAGCGACGTCGTCGACTGGCTGTCTGCGGCCAGGCAGATACTCGGGCTTGAAAGCGAGATCAGCATCGTGGGTTACCCGGAAGAGCAATACGACCGGTATCCTGACCCGGAAGAGCGCGCTGCGGCATGGCGCATCCTGGCGGCACTGTGAAGCCGGCGTACAACACATTGGTTTCGCTCAGCGAGGGAGATAGCTGAATACCTGACCAGTTGGAGAGCCTGATAGAGCGTCTACAAGAGAACAGCGCGCTGTTCCTGGCCACCGAGGAGGCCACCCGCCAGGGAGCCGTCCTGCCGGTGCTCGGCCAACTCGGCTGGGACCGGGACGACATTCGCCAGGTAGCGCCGGAGTGATGGGTCATCTTTCCCAGCAAGAGGTGTCGTTATAAACGTTTCCGACGATTCTACCGCCGATCATGCATGGGACCGGCATGCACTTCTTCGGCTCAGCGCAGGGGGTCGCCGACGGCGGTCATCGACCATACGCGATACAAGAAGTCACGGTCCAAAGCCTGCCTGTCACGCCGCTTCATGAGCAATGCGGGTTGATCATGTCCTGAAGTCCCTATACGAAGAGGGAGAGGTCAAGATGGACGAAGTTGAGGATCGTGGCCGACAGGCAGATGAAAATATACACATGCTGGAGTCACTCCTGCGTGAACACATGAGAGAGAGTCACGTCGAGGGCAAGCTCGTTGAGGAAACGTCTGTGAAGCGTGAGCGCCTACTCGCCACTGTGAGCAGAGGGGTCTGGGATGCCGCCGCGGAGGCCGCCTGCCGGGATTACGTTAAGATCCGCCGACAGGCTGGCTCGACCGACAACGAGATCCGCAGGGATCTTGTGAGTCTCGGGCTCAGCAAGCGCGGGGCCCGAGAAGCCACAAGGTTGGCGGAGACAACCGAACGGTCAAGCGTGCCCGTCCCATTTAGGTACGCTGGATTCTGGCGGCGAACGTGGGCCTTCATCATTGACTCCATCGTGTGGCTTCTGTTGATGGGGCTCTGTGGACTGGGTGTCGAAGTTCTGCTTGACCTAGCGGCTCTACTTCACCTTCCGGTGGACCTTCTCTTGCCGGCTGTGCTTCTCCTCGTAGTCTGTGGTCTGCTCTACTTTCCCGTGATGGAAAGCCTTCGCTGGCAGGGGACGCTCGGCAAGAAGGCAATGGGGATCATAGTGGTTGACCTGGCTGGAAAACGCGTGTCCTTCTGGCGGGCACTTCTTAGGAACTTGGCCAGGCCCCTTTCGGCATTCCTCTTCGCAGGCTATCTCATGGCAGCCTATACTCGGCAGAAGCAAGGGCTTCACGACATGATTGCGGATTGCCTGGTGATCTGCCGGCCCTCCAAGAATCAATGACCGCGAAGAGTGGGCAAGTGCAATTGGTTGTGCAACAGACCAGGCAGGCGACGTGCGGGACCGTGGCGCGTCTTCGGCTGAGAGCCCCAAGGGCAGGCCCGGCCGAGCCTGCTCCTTCAGCCGGCGGATCGTCTGCGCCGCTTTCGCAGCAGGTTCCGCACCATGTCGGCCGGTATGCCCAGCGCCGCGGCAACGGCTC
>CAZADC010000278.1:0-727 GCA_964483755.1 uncultured Planctomycetaceae bacterium
CACGGCGAAGTCGCGGTATGCGGCCGCCGAAAGGGCCAGCGCCAGCGCGCAGCACGCCACCGCCGCCGGCAGCAGGGCGAGTTCGGCCGTCCGGCCCAGGTCCAGAATTTTCAGGTATAGCGCCATGCCGGCCACCAGCAGCGCCAGCAGGCTGAACGTGTCGAAACCGCTTCCCAGCGGCCAGTGGCCCTCGCGTGCCCGCCCCGCCAGCGACACGGCGTTCAGCACGCCGCCGGCAGTCAGGATAAGCAGGAACGGCAGCGAGAACCTTCTGACGCCCGAACGGAGCGATAGGGCCGTCGTCGCCCCCGCGGCCGCGTACGCACACAGCGCCGCGATCATCAGCAACCTGGCCTGTTCAGACGGCATCGGGGCGATCCTTCAGTCTTGGCCCGCCAGCAGTTTGGCGAGCATCTCTTGCAGCGCGTCCGGTCCGCCTCGGGCGAACGCTTCCAGGCCCCGGACCCCGGCGAGTTCGCGCATGATGAGCCCGCGGCGATCCTCGCCGTCGATTTTCCGGCGGAGCCGCGTTCTGATCTCGGCCAGGGCTTCGGCGAACTCGCCGACCTCGGCGGGAAGTGCCTCGCCGAGGCGGCCCTTGAGTTCGGCGGCGAGCGACGGGGCGGCGCCTCCGGTTCCGACGGCCACGATGACGTCGCCGCGGGCGAGCACTGCCGGCAGGTAGAAGTCGCAGTCCTCCGGCTGGTCGGCGGCGTTCACCAGAGCG
>CAZADC010000278.1:737-5424 GCA_964483755.1 uncultured Planctomycetaceae bacterium
GCGCCGATCTTACGCGCGTCGGCGGCGACGCGGGCGTTCAGCTCGCGGTCGTCGGTGCAGGCGAACACCAGCGACGCGCCGGCGAGGTGCTCGCCGCGGTAGGGCTCGGCGAGAGTCTCGGCGCCTTCGGTTTGGGGCGCGTCGGGGTCCACCAGGCGCACCACAGCCCCGGCGGCGGCCAGCGAGCGCGCCTTCCTCATGCCCACCTCACCGGCGCCGACCACCACCGCCAGACGCCCTCGAACGTTCAGCATTATCGGGTATGTCTTCATCGTTCTGCCCGGTAACGGGGCGGTTCAAGTTTCCTCGCCGCGGGCGCCCGTTGTCAATGCCCGCGGCGTCTTTGCCGGTCGGGCCGGCTTGACCTCGGCGATCGCCTCCAGGATCGCGCGGGCCTTGTCGAGCGTCTCGGCGTACTCGTCGGCGGGGCTGGAGTCGGCCACGATGCCCCCGCCCACCTGCACGTAGGCGCGCCGCCCGTCGCAGACTATCGTTCGTATGACGATGTTCCATTCGCACGAGCCGTCCACGCCCACGTGCCCGACGCAGCCGGTGTAGACGCCGCGGGCGGGAGGCTCCAGTTCGTCGATGATCTCCATGGCGCGGATCTTCGGGGCGCCAGTGATCGAGCCGCCGGGGAACGTCGCCTTCAGGAGCCCCGCCGGCCCCACGCCGTCGCAGAGTTCCCCCCGCACCGTCCCCACCAGGTGGAAGACGGTGGGGTGGGTCTCCAGCGTCCTGGCCTCGGTCACCCGCACCGTGCCGTACCGGCAGACGCGTCCCAGGTCGTTGCGCAGCAGGTCGATGATCATCGCCAGTTCGGCGTTGTCCTTCGGGCTCGCCTGCAGGGCGTCCGCGGCGGCGGCGTCCCGGGCGGCGCGTCCGACGCGCGGACGGGTTCCCTTGATCGGGCGGGTTGTCACGCGCCCGCCGCGCAGGTGCAGGAACAGCTCCGGCGAGCTGCACGCCACGGCGCACGGCGAGCCGTCCGACTCGAACGAGAGAAACGCCGAATACCACGCCGGGTTGCGCCGGCGGAGCGTGCGATAGATCGCCTCCGGCGGCGGGGCGGCGCGGACGGTGAACCGCTGCGAGAGATTCACCTGGAAGATGTCCCCGGCCGCGATGTAGTCCACGCATCGCGCGACGGCGCGGCGGTAGGCGTTCGGATGGAAGTTGCTCTCCCCTCCGGCGAGCGGGCGGTGGGCGGCATCGGCGTGCTCGGCGGGCGCCGGGGCCTGATGGTCGCCGGCCCGGTCGGCTTCGGCGGCGATGCGGCGCAGCACGCCGGCCGCTTCGCCCGCGCCGGGCGGCGGGTCGTCGAACGCCAGCGCCGCCAGCCGCCACGAGCCGTCCAGAGCGTCGTACACCAGCACCGCGTCGTAGAAGCCCATCCGCAGGTCGGGCAGGTGCGTGTCGCGGATCGCCCGCCCGGGCAGGCGCTCCACGCAGCGGCCGATCTCGTACCCCGCGTAGCCGATCCAGCCCGGCGCGTAGGGCGCGTCGGAGGCGGCGCCGGGGGCAAGCAGCGGCTCGAAGGCGGCGTGCAGCGGGCGCCAGATGTCGGCGCCCTCCGCCAGGTCGCCGGCGAGACGACTGGAGAGCCGGCCTTCGCGGACAGTGAGCACGTCCAGCGGCCGGCACGCCAGCACGGAGTACCGTCCGTACTCTCGATGCAGCGCCGTCGAGTCGAGCACGGCGGGGTCCGGCTCGGCGAGCAGGGCGTCCAGCAGCGCACCCGGTGCGGCCGAGAGGTCGAGGCGTTCGACGCTCATTCGCGCGACGGGGCGCTTGCGACCGGTCGGGTGAAGGCCTGCTGCACGGGCTGTCCAGAATGCCGTCACGTCAGTTCAGATGGGCGGGGCGCTTCGCGTGGCACGACCCTCCGAACGGTGCGGCGGGACGGGGGACACGGCCGGTCGGGCCGCCACGACGGCGCCGCTCGCCGGCTTGCCTGACAACGCTCATGTTCAGAATCCCCTTGTGCCGAGCAGGTTGAAGTCGCGTTCGGTGAACTCCTGCGCCGCCTTCGCGGCGGCCTGCAGGTAGACGTCCGGGTCCGAGGCGTACTCTTCCATGAGCTTCTTCGTGTATCGCCGGTCGCCGCGGGTGTCGGCAGTGAACTTGAGGATGCCCAGCTCGAGCAGCGCCTGGACGCGCCAGGCGCGGTCCTCGTCGTTCTCGATGACGTAGAACACGTCGCCGGCGTGCGGGCGGGTCCGCCAGAGGAGGCTGAGCTTGTTGCTGTACCATTCCTCGATGTCGACCAGCTCGTCGTCGTACTCGTCGATCTTTTCGATCCGGCCGGCGTACTTCGCCTTGTCCCACTTGCCGTAGAGGTCCTTGAGAAGGTCGATGGCGGGCAGCTGGATCTGCATGCCGGTGTGGACCATGTCCACCCGGACGCGGTCCTTGTCGCCCGTCATGTGCCAGCCGAGCACGAAGATGTTCTTGAAGACCGCTTCGGCCTTGTCGAACTCCTTCGCGGCGTAGTGGTTGAGCCCCAGCAGCTCGAGCGCGAGCGAGACGCGCTTGAGGTCCTCCGCGGGCCCGTAGTAGAAGCCGACGTCGAACTCGTCCGGCGTGTGGGCGAAGACGTAGCGCATGTCCGCCTTGCGGGCGCCGGTGGCGACGTGGGCGTGCATGCGGTCGAGCATGTCGCGGACGTCGGGCGGGCTGACGGCGTTCCCGCGAGCCACCTCGAAGCGATCCCGGACGGCGTCGGCGAGCTTGTCCGGCGCTTCGTTGTATATCTTCACCGCCCGGGCGTAGTCGTCGGCGGCGTTGCCTCCGCCGTCGGGCGTGTACCCGACGACCAGCTCGGGCGAGGCGTCCACCGTGCGGAGGTCGAGCATCCCCTCGCGTTTGAAGGCCGCGGAAGGATCGGACGGCGAGGGATAGACCACCGTGAACAGGACGATCAGCCCGATCGCCACCACCAGCACCGCCGCGAGCAGCCAGCCGAGTTTGCTTCCCACAATTCGCTCCTTCGTCGTTCGGTCAGTCGCTGTCGAGGATCATCGTACCGAGGTTCTCGGGATGGTAGTAGTACCTTGGTGCGCCCGACCAGCTCGACGCCTCGGCGCCGCCCGTGGCGTAGCGGGCGAAGTTCGCGCCCCAGAAGCGCGCGCCGGCTTCCGCTCCGAAGGCCGACAGCGGAATCGCCAGCTCGACGCTCCACGCGTCGTCGAGGGTCGCCACGGCGGCTCGGGCGCCGGTCGGCCAGGCGAACGACCGCCCCAGCGGCGGGTCGGAACGCACGCCGCGCTCGGTCAGCAGCACGCCGTTGGACTTGACGACCAGGTGATACAGGTCCTCCGGGCCGTCGCCGTCGGCGCCGGGATCGAGGATGACCTCGACGAGATCCTCCCCCGCCGCCATGAGCTGCTCGTATCGCAGCATGTTGCTCGCCCGCGCCGACAGGGCGTCGGGGTCCGGGTCCTCGCAGCGGAAGCCGACGTACAGCGTCCGTCCGTCGGACAGGACGTAGGCGTTCGTCGCCAGCGGCGTCTCCGGCCGTTCGCCGCGCCCGCGCCGCCCGAGCAGGCGGAAGCCCCCGGCGGCGTTCCCGGCCCGCATCGGCCAGTCCTTCAGCAGCCCGTCGACGGTCGGGGGCTCGTCCACCCGCCCGGTCTCCAGGACGGCCGCGCCGAACGCGAATTCGCGCGGTTCGCCGCCATCGGCCGTGATGCTCAACGTGAACGGCAACTTGCCGTCGGCGTTCGTGGCGAGCTCTTCGCCGATGCAGCTCAACTCGACCTGCCGTCGCGAGTGCGGGCCGAGGATGGCGCGGGCCTCCTCGGCGTCAGCGCTCCAGCCGCTCGGGCACCCCGCGATCCGCACCTTCGCATCCACCGCCCGGCCGTACTGGTTGTACAGCTCCAGACGGATCGTCGCGCGCATCGTCCGGGCGTTGCCGACGGGCCGGACGGCCGAGCGGATGCGCTCGACCGCGACGCGGCGGGTGCGTTCGACGAACTCGCGCCATTCGATCCGCTGCGCCGTAAGGCGCGACGCGTTCATCTGCTCCGGATGCACGGCCGCGACAATCTCCTCGGCGAGCAGGCGCCGCGCCCGCGTCCAGCTTTCGGCGTCCTGGACCCAGCCGTCGATCCGGGGGTCGAGGTAGTGATCGCCCAGCGCGTCGCGCCCGGCGTAGCGGACCAGCGAGTCGACGACCGAGTCGGCGATTCCGCCCCGCTGCCGCTGGCGGAGGATCCAAAGATAGGCAATGTCCTGGAGCCCGCGGCGGAGCCGCTTGAGGCGCGCCGAGGGCAGCACGCCCGTGATCCCGGCATCTTCGCCGGGGTAGAACAGGCGCGTCTGGGCGCGGGCCCACGTCGCCGTCGCGCCGGTCCGCCAGTGCAGCACGTCCGGGAGGAACAGGCCCGTGCAGCCGTACTTCATGGCGAACCAGGGCAGGGCGCGGACGTCGGCGGGCGAGGCGAGCACGCCCATGGACGGCACGTAGGGCGGGCGCCCCGGCGACAGCCAGACGCCCGCCAGCGGATGCTCCGGCCGGACCGTCGTCGCGGCGCGGGCGGGCGACAGCCATTCGCCCGGGGGCGCGAAGATGTCCACCAGCGCCTCGAAATCCTCCGGAGGCGACCAGCCGGTCTGCGGCGGCGGGTCGGGAGGGAGCTGTGCGAGGACGGGCACGTCGCCCGCGGCCGCGCGGCTGCGACGG
>CAZADC010000279.1:0-4155 GCA_964483755.1 uncultured Planctomycetaceae bacterium
GGCGTAGCGACGGTTGGCTCCCAGCCAGAACGACGGCTCGACGCACGCGCGGATCCCGGCGGCGTACATCGCCTGGTAGTCGTCGGTCGTCCGCGAGTACATGTGAATGTGCGGCTCGATGATCTTCATTCGTCGGCTTCGTCCTCTCCGTTGTCGGCGGCGGGGGTCTTCAGGTCCTTCTGCGGATCGATCACCATGAAGCGCGAGTGATAGTAGCAGTAGGCACGGTCCGCCCACTTGTTGGCCGGATCCTTGCCCTCGACGGACCAGACCATGGCGGCCGCGTGAAGCTTGCCGTCCGATCCGGCGACGAGGGAATGAATCTCGCTGACCCGCCGCCCGGCCGCGTCGACGATCGGTCCGTGGTCGGTGACCTGGCGCGTGTCGATGTTGTAGCTCATCAGGTGCGCCTGGGGCTGCCAGACGGGGTAGGAGCAGTAGTAGAGCGTCCGCCCGATGCGGGTGAGACCCAGCGACGCGAACCGCGGCTGGACCTTGCTCGGGCGGAAGCCGATCTGGGCGAGCCCCTCGACGCGGGCGCGATGGTCCTTCGCCGATTCCGGCAGGCGCAGGCGGAAGAGGTACTCGTCGTTGCCGCGGACGCCGTACCACCACTCGGTCTTCGGGTCCCACAGGATGCCGACCCAGTGCGTGGAGTGCCAGGCGAGCTGCTGCCCGTCGTAGCGCGAGACGACCTTGCCGTTCTGATCGTAGCCGAACAGGGGGCGCTCGGGGTCCGGCGACGGCTGGGGTGCGTCCGGATCGTGCGGGATGCGGGTGATCAGGGCGCCCTTCGAGCCGTCGCGCGGACCGTAGCGGTAGATCATCCCGCCCCACGTGCTGCCGTAGACGACGCCACGCCGGTCGCTGATGAGCACGCGGCACTGGTGGGCGTTGTCCTCGATCGATCCGACGGTGACGATCTCGCCGGAGGCGATGTCGTAGTAGCAGAGCGCCTGGTCGCCCTGGCTGATGGCGTAGAGACGCTTGTAGACCGGCTCGTAGAGCATCGTCAGCAGGCCGCCGCGCTTGTCGGGGTAGAGGCCGAGGTCGATGCACTCGCCGGTCTTCAGGTCGTAGGCCAGGAAGTGCCCGCCTTCGTAGGGATGGTCGAAGCTCGCGTGGGCGGAGGTCGTCGAGCACCAGAGCTTCCCGTCCGCCTCGTAGATGGTCGAGTGGATCTTGCCCTGCGTGTTGACCTTGCCGAGCGTCTCGTCCGGCTGGCCGCACCACGTGCCGACGTCGATGATGTGGGCGACCTCGTCGGCTTTCGGATCGTAGCTGTAGAACTGGGCGTTGTGCTCCTTGGAGTGGCAGGAGAAGCTGAAGTAGGTCTTGCCGTCCGATGCGGCGATGACGCCCTCCCACTGCCCGTCGACGAAGGTCTGCGGCATGGCGTGGGAGGCGGACGCCTCGACGTACGGCTGATCCCGCTCGGCGTCGGTGAACAGGTCCATGTACCTGGGCTTCGGGTCGGCGGCGAGGCCCCCGGCCGCATGGGTGAGGATGACCGACAGGACGGCAAGACGGCGGGCGAGGCGCATCATGGAAAGCTCCTTCCGACGGGATGAACGGATGTCCGGCATCGGAGGAGATCGTACCAGATTCCTCGCGGCGGAATAAGGCGGATGTCGCGGGCCGCGACGGCAGAGCAGAATCGGCCGGCTCACGACTCCCCACGCCGCGGAGGACCACGGGCGCCGCAGGGACGCAGGAAGATCGCGCCGTCCGGGCCTTCCGCGTGCAGCCGGAAACCGCCCGGCTGCGCGCCCTACGGGTGCGCGGCGGACGGCGCGGACGGGCTGGTCGGCCGCGGCATGCCCACCTCGATGACGGGGTCGTCATTATGGAGCTGGCCTGGCACGTCAAACTCGCCGTTGCCTCCGCGACTGAAGATGCGAAAGCCCTCGCCGCTCGTCTCGTAGCCGAACGGCTCGCCGGTGGCGGGGTCGACGGGAATTTCGCCGTCGAGGTACGTCGCGACGTCCTCCAGCCCCGTCGGCGGTCGGCCGTGCTCGACGCGGTAGCACCCCGCCGCCATGGCCAGACGCTGGAGCTGAAACCGCGCCTCAGAATTGACCTGAGCCTTGAACCACATTTCGTAGGCCTTCTTACCCCAGAGGACAGCGAACATCACCCGACCAGGGGTGGCTGTGATGTCTGATTCCATTGCCCGCAAGTCATCTTCATTTCGGGCTTGTCTGATCCGGTCCTGAATGATTGAGACGCTTCGCTGGAGTGCCGCCCATTCGCTGCGCTTCCTTGAAGGGGGGAGACGAAGGATGTCCACAAACCGATCGATTTCCCCGTTGAGCTCGGTGAGGGCACGGTTTCTGCTGATTCCCAGGAGCAGGAACCAGTCGGTCAGGCGGGTCTGCAGCACATCCTCCGGCCATCGGTCCGCCCGGTCGGCAAGGGAGTGCAATACCATCAGACGATGGTAACGGTCGAGCGTGTCGTCCAGGCCGCGCAGGGGGCCGATGAGCTCCATATCCGCCAGGCACGCGGTTCCGAACCGGGCGGTGAAGGTTTCGCTTGCCTGGATTGCAGGGAAGAAGTCCATTGCCCCTCGCTCAATTCCCCGACCCAGGAACCAATCCAGAAAAGGGCCACAATGCGCCAGGTGGCGGGCCAAGTTGGCTTGGGTCATGAAGTCCGCCCAGGCGCCCTCAAGGTCGTTGTGCTCGATCCGAAGCCATGTTCGCAGTGTCAGGGCCGTATACACAGTCTGGCAACTGAGCGTGTACCCATGCCATCGTCTGGCGTGGAGAGAGAAGCGTGGCGGGAGGTTGCCGAACACCAGCGGCACGTAGAACTTCGGTTTCTGTACGGCTTGCGAGACCAGGGCGAGGGCGTCCTCGTTCGCCTCCAGCCAGCCGGCCACGAGAGGAAATTCGTCCGCCCGCCACGGACGCTCCTGCACGTCGTAAGGCAGTTCATCGGTGTGATTCTGGAAAAGCCTCCAAGGGACGAACGGGGGCGGGTGATCGGAGGGCGGAGTGCCGAGCAGATCGTACAGCCGGGCCCGCTGCTCGTCGGACAGGCAGTCCGTGCCGACGGCGGCGAGCAATCCCACGGCCGCGTTGTCCTCGGGACGGACGCCCTCGCCGTAGTGGCGGTTGATCGCCGCGACGAAGTCCACGCTGCCATCGGGCTTGAGCGGGCCGGTGACGAACGTCGTCTCGCGCGAGATGACCAGCGGTTCCGGCTCGCGAACGTCGAAAAGGAACATCCATGCTGCGACGGCAGCGCCGCCCGCCAGCAGCACGGCCGGGACGGCGAAGGTCAGTATCTTCCGTGTTCTGCCCGACATGCACGTCTCCCCGGCACGCGGCTGTGACCACAGACGGCGTGGAGGGCCCAGAGCGTTGAAGGAGAAGCAGCAGAAGCTACGCACTCCGGCGCTCGCGCTGTCCCAGACGTCGGCCGCCATGATACCGGCGAAGCGCCCCGACGCCAAGCGGGCGGCGCGGAACGTTTCGACGGGTGCCTGTCGGCTTCCACAGCCGCACGGCGGGTCGGACCTCTCGCGGACGATCCGCTCGGACCGGGCGGACGGGACACGTCCATGGCGATGCGCAAAGCGTCCAAACACGTTGACAGCGGCCGGTGCGCCGCCTAGACTGCATCGTCCAACCGTGCCCGCGGGGTGCGGTTTTCGGCCCGAACGCCGCGTCGGTCGTCGCCGGCGCGGCCCCCCGCCGACGACGTCCGTGCGGAAGGGGTGTCGGCCGAGGCGGAACGTCCGGTAAGTCTCACCCCCATGAACCTACGGAGAACACTCTGATGGCGAAGAAGAAGACGAAGTACGTGTATTTCTTCGGCGGCGGCAAGGCCGAAGGCAAAACCGAGATGAAACAGCTTCTCGGCGGCAAGGGCGCGAACCTCGCCGAGATGAGCTCGCTCGGGTTGCCCGTCCCGCCCGGGTTCACGATCTCCACCGAGGCGTGCGACGAGTTCAACAAGCTGGGCAACAAGTGGCCGGCCGGGCTGCAGCAAGAGGTCGACAAGAGCGTCGCCCGCCTCGAGAAGCTCACGGGCAAGACCTTCGGCTCGGGCCCGAACCCGCTGCTGGTGTCGGTGCGGTCCGGGGCGGCCGTGTCCATGCCCGGCATGATGGACACCGTCCTGAACCTCGGGCTCAACGACGAGACC
>CAZADC010000279.1:4165-5407 GCA_964483755.1 uncultured Planctomycetaceae bacterium
ATGATCGAGCTGAGCGGCAACGAGCGGTTCGCCTGGGACGCCTACCGCCGCTTCCTCCAGATGTTCGGCGACGTCGTGCTCGGCATGGAGCACGACCACTTCGAGGAGGCCCTCCAGAAGGTCAAGGACTCCAAGGGCGTCGAGCTGGACACCGAGCTGGACGTCGACGCCCTGAAGGACGTCGTGAAGGAGTACAAGAAGGTCTACTCGCGCGACGGGCAGGAGTTTCCCCAGGACCCCAAGGAGCAGCTCGCCGACGCCGTCAACGCCGTGTTCGGCTCGTGGAACAACCCCCGGGCGATCAAGTACCGCCAGCTCAACGACATCCGCGGTCTGCTCGGCACGGCCGTCAACGTACAGACGATGGTCTTCGGGAACATGGGCGAGGACAGCGGCACGGGCGTCGCCTTCACCCGCAACCCGGCCACAGGGCAGAACAAGTTCTACGGCGAGTTCCTGATGAACGCCCAGGGCGAGGACGTCGTCGCGGGCACCCGCACCCCCGAGAGCATCGAGCAGCTCGCCAAGCACGACCGCGCCGCCTACAAGCAGCTCACCGAGATCCGCGAGACGCTCGAGCAGCACTACCGCGACATGCAAGACATCGAGTTCACCATCGAGCGCGGCGAGCTGTTCATGCTGCAGACGCGGACCGGCAAGCGGACCGCCGCGGCCGCCGTCAAGATCGCCGTGGACATGATGAAGGAAGGGCTCATCGACGAGAAGACGGCCGTCTGCCGCGTCGAACCCAAGAGCCTCGACCAGCTCCTCCACCCGATGTTCGACGAGGACGCCGAGGAGGAGGCAACGCGGCTCGGCAAGGGCCTGCCCGCCTCGCCGGGCGCCGCGACGGGACAGATCGTTTTCAACGCCGACCGGGCCGAGGAAGCCGCCGAGGACGGTCAGGACGTGATCCTCGTCCGCATCGAAACCTCCCCCGAGGACATCGGCGGGATGAGCGCCGCCAAGGGCATTCTCACCAGCCGCGGCGGGATGACCTCGCACGCGGCCGTCGTCGCCCGCGGGATGGGCAAGTGCTGCGTCGCCGGCTGCGGAGACGTGGTGATCAACTACAAGGACAAGAGCCTCACCGCCGACGGCAGGAAGCTCAAGGAAGGCGACTGGATCAGCCTCAACGGCTCGACCGGCGTCGTCTACGAGGGCAAGATCGACACCGTCGAGCCGAAGCTGACCGGCCCGTTCGCGTCGATCATGAAGCTGGCGGACAAGCACCGCACGCTG
>CAZADC010000280.1:0-5399 GCA_964483755.1 uncultured Planctomycetaceae bacterium
GGTGATCGCGTCATTGCCCGCCGTGGCGGCGAGCGTCAGATCGTTGCTGCCCGCGAGCAGGTCGAGGTTCAGGTTGGCGACGGTGAGGAAGTCAACCAGCGGTCCGGCGCCATTGACGGCCACCTCGCCGGTGTTCGCGCCGGTCGGCGTGACAAGGGCCGAATCGTCACCGGCCGTGCCGTTGACGTTCAGGTCCTGCGTCGCCGCGTCGATGGTCAGCAGCTCGACGCCGGTCAGGTCGACCGTGCCGAGCCCGCCGCCGGTGATCTGCGGAGTCGCGTCGCCCAGCGCGGCCGTGATTGCGGCCACGCCGTCGCCCGTGAGCGTCACGGAGTCGCTGGCGGAGGGATCGCCGCCCTGGATGGAAATCGTGCCGAATCCGTGCGTGCCCGCGACGGTGAAGCTGTCATCGCCCGCGCCGCCCGCGAGTACGAGGTCCATCGTCCCGGCCGTCGTGACGGTGACGTCGGTATGGTTGCCCGCGTTGTCGACGAGGTCGACCACGCCGGCGGCGAGGACGCTGAACGCGTCGTCATCCGGCGTGCCGTTGTACGTCACGGTGGACACGCCGGCACCCGTGGCGATGGTCAGCGTACCGGCCGCGCCGAGCGCCTCGAACGAAAGCGGCGCGAGGTCGTTGACCTGGAGCATTCCGGCGTCGCTCGCGCCGGGCGTGAGGGCGATCGTCGCGCCGGCGGGGGTGGTGACGGTCAGCGCGTCGTCGCCGCCGAGCCCGTCGTAAACGATCTCCTCGATCGTTCCGTAGGTTGTCACGTGCCCGTTGAGGGTGATCGTGGAGGCCGTCTGATCGACGCCCACGGTGTCGGGCCCGACGGTGGCGGTGACGATCAGCGTGTCGCTGGCCGAGGGGCTTCCGCCGTTCGCGGTGATTCCGAGCGTGGCCCCGAGGGCGCCGCGGGTCACGTCGAACAGGTCCTCGCCCGCGCCGCCGTTGAGCACGAACGTCCCGGCGCCGCCCGTGCCGCCGAGCTGGGAGACGGCGATGAGCGGGGCGAAGTCGGTCTCGATGTTCGCCGAGCTCGCGCCCGCGCCGGTGAGCGTGAAGGTGTCCGCCCCGGCCGTGCCGTTGACGGTCACGGCGTCGCTGCCGGCGCCCGCGCCCGCGGCGATGGCGAGGGTCTCGACGTCGGCCACCTCGATGTCCACGTCGCCGGCGCCGTTGAGGTTGGCGACCAGCAAGCCCTGCGTCGCCGTCAGCCCCGGCGTGTACGTATAGAGGTCATTGGCGTTGAGCGTTCCCGAGACGTTCAGCGTGTCGCTGGCGGCCGGTCCGCCGCCGTAGATGTTGAACAGGACGCCGACGCCGGGGGTGAGATTGATCGTGTCGTCGCCGCCGCCGGCGTTGATCGTGACGATCTCCGTGTTCGCGTAGTTGACGGTCTCGAAGGTCCCGCGCGTCACCAGTGTGCCGTCGACGGTGAAGGTGTCGGGTGAGTCGCCGCCCATGACCTCCAGCACGTCGCCGGCGCCGCCGAGAAGGTCCACGTTGAACGTACCGACGCTGAGGAACTCGATCCCTACGTCCGCGTTCTCCACGGCCACCGTGCCGGAGTTGGTCCCGGTCGGTGACACGATGGCCCGGTCGTCGGCGCCGGTCGCCTGAATGGTCAGGTCCTGCCCCGACGCGCGGATGACGGCCGTCTCGACGTCGCCCAGCGAGACCGTGCCCAGCCCGCCGCCGCTGATGCTCTGGCTGACGGGATTGGCCGTGAAGGCCGTCGCACCGTCGCCGGTGATGTCCGCGACGTCCTCGCCGCCTTCGCCGCGAAGCGTGACGACCGCTGACGCCAGGTTCGCATAGGAGAGCGTCAGCCCGGCGTCGACCTGCACGTCGCCGGCCGTTCCGCCGGCGCCGTTGTCGACAACGAAGGTGTTCCCCCCGTCGTCGGCGATGACGGTGAGCTGATCCAGCCCGGCCCCGCCGCCGCCGTCGACCGAAATCGCCTCCAGCCCGCTGTAGCTCATCGTCGTCAGCGGGGGCGCGCCGGAGAGGTCCATGCTGAAGGTTCCGGAATCGGCGCCGGTGGGGGTCTGCGTGAAGTCGTCACTGCCGCCGGTCGTGCCGGCGACCAGCAGTTCGTCGGCGCCCTCGCCGCCGGCGATGGTGTCGTCGCCCTGCGTGGCGTTGATGTCGTCGTCGCCGAGCCCGCCGTCGATGTCGTCGTAGCCGGGCGAACCGGTGATCGTGTCGTCGCCGCCGCCTGCCTCGATGATCGTCGCGATGCCGGTGGTGAGGTTCGACATGTCGATCGTGTCGTCACCGGCGAGGGCGCGGATGACCAGCGCCTCGAGCCCGGCGCCGAGCGTGACCGTCCCGCCGCTGACGGTGACGGCCGACGCGGCGGACGTGAAGCTGTCAACGCCCGTCGAGCCGTCGACGGTCAGGGCGTCCGCATCGGCGGCGCCGTTGACGGTGAAGGTTCCGCCGAACCCGCCGTAGCTGACCACCGGTCCGCCGTCGACGTCCACGGTTCCCGAACCCGCCGCCGTCGGCGTGACGATGATGTTTTCCGCGTCTCCGGTGCCGTTGACGACCAGCGTGCTGGCGTTGGCGACGGCGAGGGCCACGGTGTCCAGCGTCGCCGGGCCGCCGTACCCGTTGATCGTCACGGCGTCGACGCCCGCGCCCCCGCCGCCGTTGATCGTCAGCTCCTCGACGCTGTCGAGGGCGACCGCGCCGCCGAAGCCGGTTACCGTTACGCCCGCGAGGTCGATCCCGATCGTGTCGGCGCCGGCCGTGCCGATCAGCGTAACGCTGTCGGACCCGACGTCCGGGTCGCCGCCCTCGATGTTCACGCCGCCGGCGTAGCTGTGCCCGGAGGTGACGGAGAACGTGTCGTCGCCGCCGAGCCCGATCAGCTCGACGGTGTCGACGCCGCCGGCGTCGACAACGGACATGTGTCCGGCGAGGGTGATGGTCCCGGCCGCCGAGAGGGCGAAGGCGTCGGCGGCGCCGGTTCCGCGCATCGTCAGCGTGCTCTGGCGGAGTCCGCCGGACTCGCTGAAGCGTACGGAGCTGCCGGCCGTGCCGAGCCCCTCGAACGTCAGAGGCGCGAACGAGTCGACCTGGATGCTCCCGCCGTCGGGCGTGGCGCCCGGGGCGAGGGCGATGGACGCCGTCGCCGGGGTGACGACAGCCAGCGTGTCGCCGCCGCCGGCGCCGTCCACGATGAGCTCCTCGGCGCCGGTGAAGTTGACGACCGGGGCGGCGCCGACCTGGATGGTGGAGGCGACGAAGTTGACGGTGATTGTCTCGGCTGCGGCGGTGCCGTTGACAATGAGCGTGTCACTGGCCGCCGGATCGCCGCCCGAGACGTTGAACGTCGTCACGCCGGCCAGCCCGGTGGGGGTGATGTTGATTGCGTCGTCGCCGGCGCCGGCGGACAGGGTGAGCGTGGTGAACGTGCTGAAGCCCACGGGCGTGCCGTTGTTGACCGTGATGTTATTGCCGGACTGGTTGATCTCGTCGCTTGCGTCGGTGCCGAGGACGCTGAGCGTGCTGGCGCCGGTCCCGGTCAGCGAGGCGGACGAGATGCCCGTGAAGTGGACCGTCCCGTCGGGCGTGGCGATCGAGCCGCTGTGGACGTCGCCGCCCTGGGTGACGGTGGTGGCGCCCGCCTGGGCGTTGGTGACGCTCAGGCTGTCGGCCGCGGTCGGCAGTCCGCCGTTGATCGCCACCGTCGCCATGCCCGCGACGCCGGTCAGGCCGATGGTGTCCGTTCCGGGACCGGCGTTGACGGTCACCGGATTCGTCGGCCCGGTGAGATTGATCGTGTCGTTGTCGTCGCCGGCGTTGATGTAGGTCATCGCCGTGGCGCCGGGATTGTTGATGTTGAGCGTATTGATGCCGACGGCGGGCGTGCCCGTGTTCAGCGAAAGAGTCTCGATGGTTCCGTAGGTGATCGTCGAACCGCCGCTGCGCGAGAAGGTCGTATTCCCCAGCGCATAGACCTCCCCCGAAGTCGTCGCATCGTCGTTGATGATCAGGACGTCCGAGCCGCTGTCGCCGTTGAAAATAACCTGGGCGCCGATCTCGTCGAGGCTGCCGGCGTTGTTGCCGAGCGTATACACTTCGTCCCCGGCGGCGCCGTTGACGGTCGTCTGGTTGTTGACGGACCGGATATCGGCCGTGTCGGACAGGTCGCCGAGGTTGATGGTGATGTTGCCCGTGACGGACCCGCCCGGACCGGACACCGTGCTCGTCCCGCTCCCGGTCCACCCTGCGCCGGTGGCGTTGGCGGTGAGGGTGATCGTCGCCCCGGGATCCGAGAAGGTGTAGGTCGGTCCGGCGCTGGTGTACTCGACGACCAGTTCGTTGATCTCTCCGGCCGCGCCGGCGTACGTAAGGTTGCCTGCCGTCACGTCGAGCGACGACAGCAGGAGGCGCTGCTCGAGCGTCTCCATGCCGATCCAGCGGGGGGGGGCTTCGACATGCCGGGCGGCGTCCTTCCGGCTGCGAAGCTTGCGAAGCAGGGATGAGACGGACGTACGGATTCCACGGTCGCGCGACATGACAATGCCTCCTTGTCCGGCAAGAGCCTGGACGTGGGTGGTAGTGGCCCTGAAGAACCGTCACAGCAAATGCGCGGCGCATTCGCTTTTGAGCGCCGCATTTGCCATGCAGGCCTATTGCCCGGACAGATTTGGGAGCGAGCCAATCCCGGGCAGCCTGCAGTTTCCTCGCCCACACACCAGACAGCAAGCGAGCTTGTCCGAAGATTCTAGGCATGCCGCGGTCGCCATGTCCAGACCGACTGCGCGCGGAATCCCCTTGTGTCGCCCGGCATACGCCGAGACGCGACCGCACCTTGACGCAGGCGATTCCCATGGACCCGACCTGCCGCAGGAGCCTGCGCCGATCCGACCGGCCGTTCATCCGCCAGGCGTCTTGACATAAGTCCAACCTACATGCGGTTTTGTGACAGCGGCGGTGCGGCGCCGTTGCCGAATCCGGCTCGCGTGGACGCCCTGATGGGTGGGTTCAAAGCCGTCGCATGGGCGGTGTCGGATCGGCGCGGGAGTCGAGAGAAAAGTTTTTCGGGAAGCGGGGGTTTTTCGGTAGCGCGACGGTCAGGCGGAGACACCTTCCCTCCAGCGGACGCCTGCCCGGCATCGGGCGGCGCGCTGCTGCGGGGCGACGCCAAGCCGCGCCGCCCCGCAATCGGGAGTGACTGGCACACCCGTACCGGAGGGTTGCTTCCGTGAGCCAGTTGTCCGCTACACGCGCGCCCTCTTCGTTCTGCGACGCGCCGCCAGCGCCGCTCCGCCGAGCGCGATCAGCAGCATCGTGCCCGGCTCGGGGATCACCACGCGGGCGATGTAGATGCGGTTCTCCGGGAAGTACAGCACCGGATCGCCGGTGTTCGCGTCCTTCAGAT
>CAZADC010000281.1:0-2280 GCA_964483755.1 uncultured Planctomycetaceae bacterium
ACATCATGACCGCCACTTCCACGGACTTCCTCAACTGGTCCGCCCCCGTCTTCCTCGAATACCCCGGGGCCCCGAAAGAGCACCTCTACACCAACGCCGTCCTGCCGTACGAACGCGCCCCCCACATCCTCCTGGGCTTCCCCACCCGGTACCTTCCCGACAAGGGCAGCCAGGTCGAGCCCACGCTCATGGCCGGCCGGGACGGCCGAACCTTCCACCGCTGGACCGAGGCCCTCATCCCGGTCACCGCGCCCAAAGACCGCGAGGGCAACCGGAGCAACTACATGGCCTGGGGCATGGTGAAACTGCCCAGCAAGGACCGGGAATATTCCATGTACGCCACGGAGGCGTACTACACCGGGGCGGACAGCCGGTTGCGCCGGTTCACCTATCGCGTGGACGGCCTCGTCTCCGTCCGGGCGCCCGCGGCCGGCGGGGCGTTGCTGACCAGGCCGCTCACCTTCGCGGGCGAGGCGCTCGCGATCAACTTCGCCACGGCCGAGGGCGGCGAGGTGCGTGTCGAGATTCAGGACGCCAACGGAAAGCCCCTCGAGGGACACGCCCTGGCCGAATGCACACCGATCAACGGAGACGAGATCGAGCACACGGTTTCTTGGCGCGGCGGAACCGACGTGAGCGCGTGGGCGGGCAAGCCCGTCCGCCTGCGCTTCGTACTGAAGGATGCAGACCTGTACTCGTTTCGGTTCCTGCCGCCGGCCGAGGGCGGCCGTGCGGGCGACGCGAGCCGGAAGGACTGGAAACTCGTGGAACTGCGACGAATCTGGGACCGGGCGCCGCACAACGCCTTCACCGACCTCATCCGCTTCCGGGATCGGTGGTACTGCGCGTTCCGCGAGGGCGAGGGCCACGTGTGCGACGACGGCAAGCTCCGCGTCATCGCCTCGGACGACGGGGAGCGGTGGGAGTCGGTGGCCCTGATGGAATGGGACGGCAGCGACGTGCGCGACGCCAAGCTGTCCGTTACCGGCGACGGGCAACTTATGCTCAACGGCGCGGTCCGTTTCCTGAAGCCAATGGACGGCCACCGCCACCAGTCCGTCACCTGGCTGTCGGCGGACGGGGCCGCGTGGAGCGGCCCTCACGCCTGTCCCAGCGGGCTGGGCACCTGGCGATGGAGCGCGACGTGGCACAAGGGCGTCGGCTACAGCTTCGGCTACAGCGGCAAGGACGCCCGCGGGACGCTCTACCGCACGCGGGAGGGCAAGACGTGGGAGACCGTCGCGGAGGACGTCTACCCGGAGGGCTACGCTAACGAAACATCCCTCGTCTTCGCGGACAACGATACGGCCTTTTGCCTGCTCCGCCGCGACCCCAGGGAAGGCGGTCCGGACTCGGCCATGCTCGGAAGGGCCCGTCCGCCCTACAAGGAGTGGACGTGGTCCGACCTCGGCACGCGGATCGGCGGGCCGAAGATGATCCGCCTGGACGACGGGCGGCTGCTGGCGGTGGTGCGGGTGCACGCGCCCTCCGTCCGAACCGCCCTGATGGAGATCGACCCGAAGGCGAACACGATCACCGAGCGCCTCGCCCTGCCGTCCGGGGGCGACACCAGCTACGCCGGCATGGTCGTGCACGACGGCGTGCTGTGGGTCAGCTACTACTCCTCGCACGAGGGCAAGACCTGCATCTACCTGGCCAAGGTCGAGCCCCGCGCCACAGACCGATGAGCCGCCCCGGACCACGCATCGCGACCGCTGTCCCCGCCGGGAACTCCGTCAGGGCCGGCGGCAGAGGGCTTGCGTTGCGTGCCGCTGCCCCGGGCGCCGGGCTGTGATTCAGCATGTTGCCGCGGACGAACGGGGCGCCGACGGGCTTGTTGAGGGCAGTCTGCGATTTCTGCACGCGCCGGGATCAGGCGATCTCGATGCGGTACTCACCGGGATACCGCATGGCGACCTGCCGGCTCTCGGCCAGGGAGCGGTCGGCGGCGAAGGCCGCCATCGCGCTGAGGTAGCCGTCGAAGCCGTCCTCGCGGTCGAGCATCTCGCGCCAGTCGTCGTCGGCGGACGGCGGGAGCTGGTGCTTCGCGATGGATTCCGTGCAGCGGCCCATCGGGGCATCGTTGACCATCATGCATGCACAGGACGATGAGGTCGCGCGTCACGGCGCCGGAGGACATTGCAGCATGCCGTGGAGGCGCCGGACCGCGCGTTTGAGTGTGGGGCCGATGCTGTTGACGGGGATGCCGGTCAAGCGGGCGATCTCCCGGTACCGCCGCGACTGGAGGTAGAACAGCCGGACAAGCGTGCGCTCGCGGGC
>CAZADC010000281.1:2290-5391 GCA_964483755.1 uncultured Planctomycetaceae bacterium
TCATCAGTCTGTTGGTCAGCGTACTCCTGCCGAGCCTGTCAAGGGCGAAGGACAGGGCTTCGGGGTCGATCGGCGGCTCCGGAGGCGGTTCGGCCTGGATGGCATCGGCGACGTGGGGATCGATCGGGGGCGTATCGGTCCGCCGGCCGCGAAGCAGGTCCACGGCACGATGCCTGGCCAGAACGTGAAGGGTCGGCAACAGATTCTCTCGCTGAAGACACTGGCGCACGACGCGCCGGTCGTTTTCCAAGAGGTCCCTCCAGACCTCGGCAACGGTGTCCTCGACATCCTCCGTGCACGGGGCCGCGCCATACCGGGTCAGCGTTCGGCCGACAAACGCGTGGAGCAGTGCGGCGTACCGGTCCACGAGTTCGCGCCATGCATTGGGATCGCCGTCCAGCACGCCGCCGAGCAATGCGGAGTCGAACGGCGGAGCAGCGACGTCCGAGCGGCGCTGTTCGGCGACGGAGTCGGATCGCACGGCAACGGTCGGCTCCTCCAGAGCGGCCACCGACCACGCAGCTTCCATTCCCCGCGAAGCGCAGTCGGACATGTCCTCTCTCCCGTCACCATCGGTTCGGCGGCTCATACTGGGGTATCGGATCCGATGCAGCCCGCCAGGGTCGAACCCGATCTGGTTCTTCACCACTGGAACACGCCGAACAGGTTCGGGTTGTGAAAATTGCGATTCCCGTTCCAGACCAGGAACCAGGTCTGGAGATGCTTGTCGTCCGTCTGCCCGCGGAAGTTCCGGCAGAAGTTGACGGCCCAGCGCGTGCCCTTCCTGGGCGTTCCTCCCAGGCGATCAAAGGGAATGAGTACCTCGCATACCCAGCGTTTGGCGTCGCGGTTGATCGTGGCCTTGGCCTGTGCGTTCGCCTTCCACGGCTTGTGCGGCCCGGGCCCCATCTCGCCCGGTTTGGGGAAGTAGCCGGTCCACACGTCGCCCTTGGCGTTCACGATGAGCTGATGGTAGTCGGTGCGGTCGAAGTCCACGTCGAGGAAGATCTCCACGGAGTCGTCGAGCACGATCTTGTCGGTACCCCGCCGAGCATTGCCGGTCACCAGCTTGGACAGGTCCGGGTCCATGCAGGTGAACGAGACATACAGGTAGCTCTTGCCGTCCACGTCGGTGCGCGCGACGTAACAGAACGTTGCGGGCGTTGCCTTGGGCGGCTTGCCAGGACCGTGCAGGCGGAACTGCCCGCTCTTCCAGCTCGCGGCGACCTCGACCTCGGAGACCTCCCCGTCCAGCTTGATCTGTCCCTCCGAGGGGTCGGCCTGGATCCTCTCCAGCTTGCCCGGGACTCGGGCGACGGGGATGCGCTTCCCGCGGTGCGTCTCGAAGCTCAACTCGCTCATCCCGTAGCGCTCGAGGGCGTCCAGTTGCGTGGGCCCGCCCGTGTCCAGTCGGCGGGAGGGCGCCCGCGCCGGCCCGGCGTCGGTGGGCTCATAGCGACGATACGAGGCGGAGGTCGCATCCGCCGACAGCTCGACGTCGCCCGCATCCGCCAAGAGCGCCGCTATGCCGGGCTGGGCCGCCTCGGTCCGCGTGAGCCGCCGCTTCGGCGCCGACGCCTCGAGCCTGGCCGTCTTGCGGCGGACAGGAACCGATTGAAGCGGCCGCTCACTCAGCCGCAGGCGTTCGCGCGACGGTCCGACGTCGACGGAGTCCATCTCCAGCCGGGACGGTGACGGTGCCTCGCTGACGGGGTCCGCCTTCATGGCCAGCGGCTCGGCCGGCGCTCCGCGAACGGGGGGTTCGGAGAGGTCCTCCATTTCCGCGGCCTCCGGCGCCCTGACCTCGCGAACGGTCTTTCGCTCCACGCTGTCGAGCGAGCGGACGGCGTCGGGGGCGGGGCGGCGAGGACCGATCATCGTCACCTCCAGCGGCGCGACGATGGATTCGTTCATGCCCTGCTCGGGGGGAAAGAGCAACGCCGTCGCGAGCAGGAGGAGAGCGGCCAGTCCGGCGATCTGCATCGCCCGCCGCGTCCTGGACCTGGCCCTGCGGGACGGGCATGCGTTGATGTAGCCTTCGGGGAGCGCCGGGGCGCCCGTAAGCTCCGTGCACAGGTCCTCGACCTGCACGTTTCCGTGCGCGTTGCGGGTGGGCCCCACCTGATCGAAGACGAGGCGGTGGCAGCCGATTCCGATGACGTCACCAAAGGTGATGCGCTCCCGCCGCGTCAGCCGCCCGTTCAGGCAGACCCGCGCCGCCCCGGTCGCCTCGAGAACCCACCGACAGTCGCACGGTTCGTGCATGCCGTGGTGGGACTTGTCGCACCGCAGGCGGAACGCCCGCCGGGGCACCAGCGGATCGGCGACGACCAGGTCGCAGTCGATCCCGGAGCCCACGACGATCCGCTCGTGGTCCGAGAGCACTTCGCACGACTGCACCCCGGAGACCCTCCCGACGAGGTGCACCCGGCGGTGGTTGTCCGGGCACAGTTTCATGAGGCGGGTTCCCCGCTTCCGGCCGGTACGGGCAGCGGCGCGGCGCCGGCAAGCGTTAGCAGGGAGAACTTCGGATAGCCGGCCTCGCGCACCGTGTCGAGCAGGGCGATGAGGTTCTGGTAGGGAACCTGCTTCTCCACGTGCAGGTCCACGCGCGTCTGCACCGCGCCGCCGGAATCGAACGCCCGCATCGCCTCGCCCAGGGCGGCCAGTGAGTCGATGGGATCGCCGTTGAGCGTGATGGCCGCGCTGGCGCCCGTGACCTGGTAGGTGACCACCATGGCGGGCGTCTGCTGTGCCTTGGTCCCGCTGGTGGACTGCGGCAGGTCCAGCTCGATCTGGTTGGGGCGGGCCAGGCTCGATGCCACCATGAAGAAGATCAGCAACTGGAAGACCACGTCGATCAGCGGGGTGATATTGATCGAATCGTCACGGGGCAGCTCGTGCCTCTGGTGCCTCCCGTGGTCCGCGGCGCGTCGCATGGTGTAGTCAGCCATTGGCGGCTTCCTCCGCAGCACCGGACGACCGGGCGGTGTCCGCGCTGGGGGCCTCCGTCTTGGCGGCAGCCGGCGCGGCGGCGGGCAGTGGCGACGAGCGACCGGCGAGCCAGTCGCGTACCTCGACGATCATCAGGTCCAGGCTGT
>CAZADC010000282.1:0-5387 GCA_964483755.1 uncultured Planctomycetaceae bacterium
CGAGCACAAAGAATAACTTACGGCCACACCCTCAACAGATTGGCTTACGGCGTTGCATGCCACCGGACGAGAAGCATGGCACCGAAGGGGAAGTATGACATGGTCCGAAGTGGGCCGTACTGGACTTGAACCAGTGACCTCCTGCGTGTCGAGCAGGCGCTCTAGCCAACTGAGCTAACGGCCCTCTGCGGGTCGCCGCGGGCGGGCGGATCGGCTCATTGAGGAGGTTCCGCACGGCCGGGCGATGCCCGAACGTTGGATACTATCGCCCCGCCGGGCGCAAGTCAACCCCGCCGGCGCGGGTTTTCGGGATCGGCGGCCGCATCGTGTCGCGCGGGGTCCGGGTCGGCGGCCGCATCGTATCGCGCGGGGTCCGGGTCGGCAGCCGCATCGCGTCGCGCGGGGTCCGGGTCGGCGGCCTCATCGCGTCGCGCGGGTTTTCCGGGGCCTCGGCGGTGCGTCGGGCGGTCATTCCGGGCCGTCGGCGGCGGTGCGCATCTGCTCCAGCGCCTGCCGGCCGCGGGAGGTCGCCGGGGCGCGGAAGACGGTCCAGCTCATCTCCGGACCGCAGTCCCGGCAGTACGTGTCGCGCCGGACCGACCGCGCGACGAACGTCGCCCCGCAGTCGCTGCAGCGGTGCAGGTACAGGTAGCGGCGGCGTTTGCGCTTCAGCCCCCCCACCGGCAGGTTGTGGGTCGCCCCGGCGGGCATTGCGACGGCGGCCATCAACGTCCGGAACTGTTGCCCGTGCGGCGCGACGCGCCCGTAGCGCAGGTGCACGGCGAGGTGGGCGAGCTCGTGGACGAGCGTGGGGATCAGCTCGGCCGGGTGTCGGCGGAGCAGGCGGACGTTCAGCTCGACCCGCCGGTCGTTGAGCACCGCCCGTCCGAGGGTAGTCCGCAGGCGCGGGTTGTACCCGATCCGCACGCGGCGGTGCAGTTCGGGCATGTCCCACGCCCGCCCGCACCGCTCGGCGACGGCGGCGAGCACGTCCGGTCCCGGCAAGCCGGCGTCCGCATCCCAGAGGTCCCGCAGGTCGGTTGTCCGCTCGGCGTCCATGCCGTCTCCGCGATGACGGAATCGTCTCCGCGACGTATGATGCCGTTGCGGACCGGCCGGGTCAAGCCGCTGGAAACGGGCGTCCGGGCGACGTAAGATTCCGACCGGGCGCAAGCGGCGCCCATGCGAAGGGACGGACACATGAGCGCGACACGACAGGCGGGACTCTTCATCGCGGGCATCGCGGCGGCGCTCGCCGGGTGCGGCGGACCGATCACCGTGGACGATCTCACGTCCGGGCGCGCCCCGGACGCCGTGGTGACCTACAAGACCGTCGGCTCGCAGGAGCTGAAGCTGCACGTCTTCGAGGCCCGCGGCGATTCGAGCGGGCCCCGCCCGGCCGTGCTGTTCATCCACGGCGGCGGGTGGCGGTACGGGAACGTCGAGCAGACCTATCCGCTCTGCCGCTACTTCTCCGAGCGCGGCGCGGTGACGGCGACGGTCGACTACCGGCTCGCGGGCAAGAGCGGGTGGACGATCTTCGACGGCCTGTCGGACTGCGAATCGGCGCTGCGGGCAATACGAGACAACGCGAAAGAGCTCAACATTGACTGCAAGCGCATCGCCGTCGCGGGCGGCTCGGCCGGCGGGCACCTCGCGGCGTGTCTCGCGACGTTCGAGCGGACGACCATCGACCACCGCGCCGACGCGATGATCCTGTTCTACCCGGCGCTCGATCTCGAGACGATCGAGTGGATCCGCACCGTGCCGGGCATCGACGAGGACGTGGGCGAACCGATCCGCCTGAAGTACGGGCCAAGCTGGCGGGAACGCGCCCACGGCATCTCGCCGATGCACTACGTCAAGCCCGGGCTCCCGCCCGCGCTGCTGGTCCACGGCACGGAAGACGATGTGATTGGGGTCGAGCAGTCCCGTCGGTTCGCGAAGATCATGCGAAAGGCGGGCAACCGCTGCCGGTACGTCGAGCTCGTCGGGGCGAAGCACGGGTTCATCACGCCGTTCCGGAACACCGACAGGCTGCTCGCCCTGTCGCTGCTCAAGGCCGACGAGTTCCTGATCTCGCTGGGCTACCTGAACGGCGAGCCGCGGATCGTCGCGCCCGACTTCGGGGGATCGGACGACGACTGACAACACGACCGCATCACGCGGGGACATCGAGAGGAGAATGCCGTGCGAGTTTCCATCGCCGCCGCCCTGCTGCTCGCGGCCGTCGGATCGGCCGCGGGCGTCACGCTGGATGAACTGATGAAAGACGACGAATCCCGAACGCCGCCGAACGTGCTGACCTACAAGACCGTCGGCGAGCGCGAGCTGAAACTGCAGGTCCACCGCCCCGACGGAACCGAGAAGGGCAAGCCCCTTCCCGCCGTGGTGTGCATCCACGGCGGCGGGTGGTCGCAGGGCTCGCCCGAGCTGTTCGTCCCCCACTCCCGCTACTTCGCCTCGCGCGGCGTCGTGGCGGTGAACGTGCAGTACCGCCTGGCGAAGGAGAAGGCAGGCGGGCTGCTGGACTGCCTCAGCGACTGCAAGGACGCCATCCGCTACATCCGCGAGCACGCGAAGGACCTGGGCGTGGACGCGAAGCGCGTCGCCGTCGTGGGCGACTCGGCCGGCGGACACCTCGCCGCGGCGCTGGGCACGCTGACGGACGTGTTTCCCGACGCCGAGGACGGGCCGTCCTCGCGCCCGAATGCGATGGTGCTCTACAACCCGGTGGTGGACCTGTCGGCCGTGCACTGGATCAAGCCGGACACCGCACGGCTCATGCCGTCGGCGGCGCGGAAACGCGCCGGACTCCCGGCGGACTGGCGGAAGTCCGTCTCGCCGGTCTTCCACGTGGATGACAAGACCCCCCCGACGCTGCTGATGCACGGGACGGCGGACCCGGTCGTGCCGGTCGAGCAGGCGAGGCGTTTCGCGAAGGCGTGCAAGGAGGCCGGCGTCCGCTGCGACTACGTGGAGAAGAAGGACTGGAAGCACGCCTTCGTCGTGCCGAACTACGGGAGCGACGCGCAGGTCGTCGAGGCGATCCGCACGGCCGACGCGTTCCTCGCCGATCTGGGCTATCTCGAAGGCGAGCCGACGCTCGAGCCGCCGACGACGGCGGAGACGAAGCCGTCGCGATGAGCGGCCCGGCGGTTGATCGGACGCGCGGCGTTCGGGTACGCTGTGCGGCATGAGAATCGGATTCGGATACGACTGCCACCGCCTCGTCGCCGGTCGCCCGCTGGTGCTCGGCGGCGTGCGGATCGAGTGCCAGGTCGGGCTCGACGGGCACAGCGACGCCGACGCCGTCCTCCACGCCGTAACGGACGCCCTGCTGGGCGCCATGGCGGCCGGGGACATCGGCGAGCTGTTCCCCGACACCGACCCGAAATACGCCGGCGCGTGCAGCGGCGGTTTCCTGGCGCACGCGATGAAGCTCGTGGACGACGCCGGGCTCCGCGTGGCGAACTGCGACGTGACCGTCCTGGCCGAGCGCCCGAAGCTCTCGCCGCACAAGGACGCGATGCGCGAGCGGATCGCGGGGTTGCTGGGCGTCGACGTGGAGTCCGTCGCCGTCAAGGCGAAGACCAACGAAGGGCTCGACGCCGTCGGACGCGGCGAGGCGATCGCGGCGATGGCGATGGTCCTGCTCGAGCCGGACGACGGGTGACCCCATGCCCGGCCGCGACGGGATCGACGAAGGCCCGAGCGACGAGGATCTCGCCGAATTCGGCGACGACGGCCCGGCCGCGACGGCGCCCTGCCCGCACTGCGGCGCGGACGTGTACGAGGACGCCGTCCGATGCCCCGCCTGCGGGGAATACGTGAAGCCCCGCGGCGGCGGGCGGCGCTCGACGTGGTGCGTTATCGCAGTTGTCGCGGCCGCCGCGGCGCTGACGACGTGGATGGTGCTTGGATGGCTGTAGGTCCGCCGGACGCCGGCAACATGGAAAGACGAGAGATAATGCTGCGACTGTTCAACTCCCTGACGCGAAGCGTTGACGAGTTCGCCCCGCTGGACGACGCGGAGGTGCGGCTCTACACGTGCGGGCCGACGGTCTACAACTACGCCCACATCGGCAACCTGCGAACGTACGTATTCGAGGACGTGCTCAAGCGCGTGCTGATCGACTGCGGATACGCCGTCCGCCACGTGATGAACGTCACCGACGTCGGGCACCTCGTCAGCGACGCCGACGCCGGCGAGGACAAGATGGCCCTCGGCGCGCGGCGCGAGGGCAAGACGGTCTGGGAGATCGCACAGTTCTACTGGGACGCCTTCCGCAGCGACATGGAGCGCCTGCACCTGATCGAGCCGGACGTCTGGTGCCGCGCGACCGAGCACATCGACGAGCAGATCGAGCTGGTCCGGACGCTCGAACGGAAGGGCTACACCTACGCCGCCGACGACGGCGTGTACTTCGACACGTCGAAGCTGACCGACTACGGCAAGCTCGCCCGCCTGGATGCGCGCGGGCTGCGCGCCGGGGCGCGGGTCGAGATGACGGCAGGGAAGAAGAACGCCACCGACTTCGCGCTCTGGAAGTTCTCGCCCGAAGATCAGCAGCGCCTGATGGAGTGGGACAGCCCGTGGGGCGTGGGCTTCCCCGGCTGGCACATCGAGTGCTCGGCAATGGCGATGAAGTACCTCGGCGAGCGGGTGGACATTCACTGCGGCGGCGTGGACCACCTCGCGGTGCACCACACCAACGAGATCGCCCAGGCCGAGGCGGCGCTCGGGCACAAGTGGGTCGAGTGGTGGGTGCACGGGGAGTTCCTGGTCTTCCCGCGCGGCGACGACGGCGAGAGCGCGAAAATGTCCAAGTCGTCCGGCGAGTTCCTGCGGCTGGACACGCTGGTCGAGCGCGGGTACGACCCGCCCGCCTACCGCTACCTGTGCATGAACGCCCACTACCGCCAGCAGCTCGCTTTCACGTGGAAGGCGATGGACGCCGCACAGAGCGCGTACGAGCGGCTGAAGCGGACTGTCCTGTCGCTGCGGAATGAGTCGTCCGGCGACGGCAGGGCAATCGACGGGCACATGGCCGAGTTCCGCGCCGCGGCCCGGGACGACCTGAACATGCCCCGCGCCCTGGCGACGATGTGGAAGGCGATCGGCGACGCGGACGCCTCGCCCGACGACGTCCACGCCACGCTGCTGGCGATGGATCCGGTGCTGGGCTTCGCCTTCGCCGACATGCAGCCGGAGGCGCTGGATATCTCCGACGAGCGGATCGAGGAGCTCATCGCCGAGCGCGAGGCGGCGCGGAAAAACAAGGACTTCGATCGCGCCGACGCGATCCGCGACGAGCTGGCGGACAAGGGCGTCGTACTCGAGGACTCCCCCGCCGGAACGACCTGGCGGCGCGGCTGAAGGCCCC
>CAZADC010000283.1:0-5382 GCA_964483755.1 uncultured Planctomycetaceae bacterium
GCGGCGGCGGTGCGTCACGCGAAGAAAGTTTGGAGGCAGATCGGGCGTGACGGAGCGTAGCGGTCGGGTCAACAGCGAACCGCTGCCTCGGCCGTAACGCGGAAGGCGGTCCTGCCCGCATAGAATGTTCGGTTCGCGGCGCGCGTCGCGGGCATCATCGACAAATCATCTGGAAGGACCATCATGGACTACGTGCATCTCGGACGAACCGGCCTCATGGTCAGCCCCGTCTGTCTGGGGACGATGAACTTCGGATGGGTGACCCCCGACGACGACAGCCACGCCATCATGGACCGGGCGCTGGAACTGGGGGTCAACTTCTTCGACACGGCCGACGTGTACGGGGGCTGGTCCACCTACGCCGGACGCTGCGAGGAGATCCTCGGCGACTGGTTCGCCAAGGGCGGAGGGCGGCGGGACCGCGTCGTGCTGGCGACCAAGGTATACAACCCGGTCGAGCGCAAGGGCGAGCCGGAGCCGAACCGCGACACGCGCCGTCTGTCGGCGATGAAGATCATCCGCCACTGCGAGGACTCGCTGCGACGACTTCAGACGGACCGCATCGACCTCTACCAGATGCACCACGTCGACCGCGAGTGCCCGTGGGAGGAGATCTGGCAGGCGATGGAGACGCTGGTGCGACAGGGCAAGGTGGTGTACGTCGGTTCGAGCAACTTCGCCGCGTGGGACATCGCCCGCACCCACACGCTCGCCGAGAGCCGCGGCGGGTTCGGACTGGTCAGCGAGCAGAGCGTCTACAACCTGGACAACCGGACGCTGGAGCTGGAGGTCATTCCGTGCTGCCGGTCGCTCGGGATGGGGCTGATCCCATACAGCCCGCTGGCGGGCGGGCTGCTGGCCGGGGCGCTGGCGAAGCAGAAGGAAGGGCGCCGCGCCAGCGAGGGCAAACAGAAGGAGATCGAGGCGAAGCGCTCCGCCCTGGAGGCCTACGAGTCACTGTGCGAACAGATCGGTCACTCGCCCGCGGACATCGCCCACGCGTGGGTGGCGAACAATCCGGTCGTGACGGCGCCGATCATCGGCCCGCGGACGATGGAGCAGATGGAGCAGGCCGTTGCGGCCGTTGATATCACGCTTGACGCCGAGACGCGGGAGAAGCTCGATTCGATCTTCCCCGGACCGGGCGGGGAGGCGCCGACGGCCTACGCCTGGTGAGCGAAGGGGCGCTTCCGGTGCGCGACTCCGGATCGTCGACCGGCCCGGCGACGAGGCCCGCGAGTGGACGCCGCACAACTCGTCCACGCGGCTGACATCCGATGGTCCTTTTCCACTGGCCGTCGTTGCGCTGCAACGCCGCGGCTCGCCGGTCGCTGCATTCCCATCCGCGCCGCTATCGAGGCTCTGTCCGGCCTGAACGGCGCGGTGTCGGCTGCCGTATCTGCTTTCTACGCACTACTCTCTCCCGCTCTGTGTGCGACATGATTTCGTGCCACGAAACCATGTCGCACACTCGGCGGATCCCTATGACGCTTGACAGCGTCGGGGGGGTGTCCCCATAATTCGCCATGGAACCACGTCGGACCGGCAAGAGGCGATCACGCGGCTTCGGGGGCGGCCTTGCGCCGCCGACGGCGGCAACTCGTTCTGACGCCTCCACGCCTTGCCGCCGACGCGTCATGGGCGACCCGTTCACCCCCTGCCGCTCCCCGCGACTTCCCTGCGCCGCCCGCCGCCAGCGGAACGGCGCCAGACCCCACGGACAGACAGCATGAAAGACAGGATCATCGGCGAAGGCATCACGTTCGACGACGTTCTTCTCGTCCCGGCCCGCAGCGGCGTCCGCCCGTCGGAGGTGGACACCTCCACGGACCTGACGCGGAACATCCGCCTGAACATCCCCCTCGTCTCGGCGCCGATGGACACCGTCACCGACGCGGCGCTCGCCATCGCGCTCGCCCAGGAGGGAGGCATCGGCATCATCCACCGCAACCTGTCGCCCGAGGCGCAGGCGCTCGAGGTGGAGAAGGTCAAGCGGAGCGAAAACGGGATCATCACCGACCCGATCACCCTCGGGCCCGACGCCTCGACCGAACGGGCCCGCAAGCTGATGGCCGCCCACAACATCTCAGGCATCCCCATCGTCGCCGACGACGGCAAGCTCGTGGGGATCCTCACGCGGCGCGACATGAAGTTCCTCGCCGCCGAGGCGACCGTGGCCGAGGTCATGACGTCCGAGAACCTCGTCACCGCCCCGGCGGAGACGACGCTCGACGAGGCCGAGCAGATCCTCAATCACCACAAGGTCGAGAAACTCCTGCTGGTCGACGGCGACGGACGGCTCGCCGGGCTGATCACCATGCGGGACATCGACAAGATCCGCCAGTTCCCGCTGAGCTGCAAGGACGGGCGAGGGCGCCTGCGCGTCGGCGGGGCCGTCGGGGTGCTGGACTTCGACCGCGTCGAGGCGCTGATCGCCAAGGACGTGGACGTCCTCTGCGTGGACACGTCGCACGGGCACAAGGACGTGGTCGCCGACACGGTCCGCCAGATCAAGTCGGCCCACGACATCGACGTGATCGCCGGGAACATCGCCACCGGACCGGCGGCGGAGGATCTGATCGAGGCCGGCGCCGACGGGCTTCGCGTGGGGATCGGTCCCGGGGCGATCTGCACGACCCGGGTGGTCACCGGGGTCGGCGTGCCGCAGATCACGGCCGTCCACGACTGCGCCACCGCCGGACGGGCCAGCGGCGTGCCCGTCATCGCCGACGGCGGCGTGCGGCACAGCGGCGACGCGATCAAGGCGATTGCCGCCGGGGCGGCGTCGGTGATGATGGGCAGCATGTTCGCCGGCCTGCACGAATCGCCGGGCGAGCTGGTGATATTCAAAGGCCGTCAGTTCAAGACCTACCGGGGCATGGGGTCGATGGACGCGATGATCGCCGGTTCGGCCGACCGGTACGGACAGGAGGGCGTGGACCCGCGCAAGCTCGTTCCCGAGGGCGTCGAGGGGCGCGTCCCCTACCGCGGACACCTGGCGGATTTCGTCTACCAGGTCCTCGGCGGGCTCCGCAGCGCGATGGACCATCTGGGCGCATCGACGATCGCCGAGATTCACGCCAACGCCCGGTTCCTCCGCGTCAGCCAGGCGTCCGTCACGGAGTCGCATCCCCACAACATCGCCATCACGCACGAGGCGCCCAACTACTCCATGTGGCAGGCGATGGAGGAGTGATTTGCCTTCGCCCGCCGGCGGGGGTATAGATGTAGGGCGACGTCAACGCGTCGGCGATGAGCGCCGACGGCAGGTGGGAGAACGCCAATGACGCGACACATCGCTTGTCTGACTCTCGCAGCCTGCTGCTGGATGGGCGGCTGCGCCGCAACCGAACCCGGCACGACGCGCCCCATGGGCGCCGTTGCCTACCAGGTCGCCTTCGCCAACGGGCGCCAGGTGATGGCGCAGTACTTCTCGGTCGAGCACTCGAACCCGGAGACGGGCGTCATCCGGTCACGGCCGATGCTCGTGGACGAGCCGCAGGGCGAACGCCTTCTAGGCAGCAGCCCGGCGCGGAAGCTCGCGACTTTGCGCCTGCGCCAGGAGGGCGGGCAGGTGGTCGCCCACGCGTCGATCGCGGTTCAGCGCGAGGGCTCGGCGAGTCAGCGGCAGTTCAACCCGGCCGCCAATCCGTACGACGGGGTGCCCAACAAGTCCCCCGCCCGGATCGAGGCCGCCAACACGCCCGAGCAGGTCGAGGCCTGGCAAACCGTCCGGTACGACCACGCGACGGAGCGCGAGATGCTCGACGACCTGTACGACAGCCTGCACGGAGAGCCCCCGGAGGAGTGAAGTCGATGCCCCCCGCCGCAGCGCAGACGGAAATGACGTCCCGCCGGCGCCTTCTCGCCGCCTATCGCGGCGAGGAGGTGGATCGACTGCCCTGGTGGGCGAAGGTGACCAACGCCACGTGGCGCTCCAGCCAGCCCGAGACCGTTCGCGAGTGGTCGGACCTCGAGCTGCTGGACTACATCCACGCAGACGGCCTGTTCGGAACGCCCGCCTGCGTCGACGCGGACCACACGCGGATCGAGCAGGAGACGAGCGTCTCCGACGGAAAACGCATCACCGTCACGCACACGCCCGACGGCGACCTGACCGAGACGTGGACGCACGATCCGTACACCAACAGCTGGCACCCGACCGAGTTCCCGGTCAAGACGGTCGAGGATCTCAAGCGGTGGCGCTGGATCGAGACGGACGTGGAGTACGCGCCGAACGCCGGGCAGATCGCGAAGGGACGCGAGCAGCGCGAGCGCCTCGGCGAGCGCGGCGTCCTGAAGACCGGCTGGGGCACCAGCCCCCTGATGCACCTCGTCGAGCACGTCATCGGCCCGGCCGAGACACCGCTGATGCTCTTCGACCACCCGGACGAGACGGAGGAGCTGATCGCCCTGATGCACGAATCGTATGTCCGGCGCGCGGCGGCGATCGCCCGGCATACGCAGGCGGACATCGTCGTCAGCGTCGAGAACACCTCGACCACGTTGATAAGCCCTGACCAGTTCGAGAAATACTGCCTGAAGCACCTTTGCGATTACGGCCGGGTGGTCGAGAACGAGGGGGTCATGCACGAGCTGCACATGTGCGGGCACACGAAGGTCCTTCTCCCGCAGATCGACACGATTCCCGCCTCGAGCATCGAGGCGTACACCTCGCCCGCGCTGGGCAACACGCGCCTTGGCGACGGGCGCACGCTCGCGCCGAGCAAGACGCTGGTCGGCGGGACGAACGTGAACGTCTGGCTGTGGCCGATCGAGGACATTCAGCAGTACGTTCTGGACGAGCTGGCGGCGTGCCCGGACCACCGCCGCATCGTGCTGACGACGGCGGGCGTGGCGCCGCCAGGCTGCCCGGCCGAGACGTTCCGTGAAATCGGCGAGTGGACGCGAACCGTGCCGTTGCGGATGTGAGCGTCGGGCCGGCGCGGCGCGTCGGCGTCTCGCTTTTCCATGGCGTCAGACCCGGTCGGACACTATCCTTGACGCCCCGCGGGGACGCCCGTCCGCTCGCAGGGGGCGTCGAGCGACGAACTCGCGCTGCCGGACTCGCCGGGTCCCGCCGGCGTGCGGCTCCGCGAAGTCGGGTCCGACGTGACGACAATCGGAGCAGGCCGATGAACAGGACAGCTCGAGCGATGCGATGGTGTGCGGCGACGATCGCGGCGGCGATGCTCGCCGGATGCGTAACGCCCGGGGAGGTAACGCCCAGCCTGATCTCCCGCTACCAGCAGGCCATGGCCGATCGGAGTCCGCAGGAGCGGATGACCGAATCCGGCATGGGGCTGCTGCGTCCCAACGGCGCCGTGGGCCCGGACGTGCTGATCGAGCCCGTCATGCCCGGCAAGGTCGAGACCGTCACGC
>CAZADC010000284.1:0-5369 GCA_964483755.1 uncultured Planctomycetaceae bacterium
CCATGCCCTGGTCGATCAGCAGCCAGACGTTGTTCATGCCGTTGCGGCTCTGGATTCCCCACGGCGTCGACGCGCCGGACGGGTCCAGCTTCGCGTTCGGATTGCCCGAGTCCCACATGCGGGGGAATTCGTCGCCTTGTGACGTTGTGTACAAGGCGATGGCCTTGCCGGTCGAATAGAGGTTGGCCTGGCAGGTGGCTTGGTGGGCAAACACCCGAGCGGGTCCGATTGTTCCTCGTACGAGGAACACCATCGTCACTACGTACCCGATGACGGGGCCCAGCACCCCGAGGGCGATTCCGGTGATCGCGTGCTTCATGCCTTCCCGCCCCTGTGTCAGCGATACGATGCCGAAAATCAGGGCGATCAGCCCGCAGACGAACCCGAGCAGCGGGATGAACGCGCAGATTCCCAGCACCAGTGACGCCACGGCCAGGCCGTGACCCTTGCGGCGCGGCGCCTCGGGCGTCTGCGGCGGCTTGACGGGTGGGATGTCCGTCATCTCATGCTCCCTCAGTGAGTCGTGTGTCCCGCACGGTCCGCGGCGGCGCGACCCTACGGTCCGGCGGGCGCGATGCTGGTGTCGGTGGCGCTTTGCGGCAGGCCGCCGGGGGTTCCGGCGTCGTTCACGTAGATGTCGTCGCCGTTCGCGCCGGCGTGCGAGTTCGACGTGCTCTTGTAGAAATAGACGGAGTAGTCGCGACAGAGTACGCCCTCGCCGTCGTGGGTGTGGTTGCTCGGTGGACGGTTCGACGTGACGGGCCCGCCGGGGCTCCGGTCGGCCATCAGGGCAAGGTCGCCGCTGATGTTCATATATCCGGGGAACGCGGGGTTGGGCGTCCGCCCGTCGGCTGCGGCGGCGTAAGGCCAGTGGATGCCGTAGCTGAACTCGCGCGTGTCGGTCCACCCGGCCGCCGCGTGCGTTGCCCGCTCCCGCCACCGCTCATCCGACGGGCAGCGGAACGCGCTCGCGCTGATCATGCCCTCGTTGACCAGCAGCCAGACGTTGTTCATGCCGTTGCGGCTCTGGATGTCCCACGGCGTGGACGCACCGGTCTGATCCAGCTTCGCGTTCGGATCGCCCGAATCCCACAGCCGCGGGAATTCATCGTGGCTCATCGTCGTATACAGCGCGATCGACTTGCCCATGGAGTTGAGGTTCGCCTGGCAGGCCGCCTGCTTCGCCAGCTCTCGGGCGCCTGCGAGGGAGGGCATGATGATGGATATCCCCAAGGCGGTCGCGGGTATGCCGACAACGACGCCCAGAGCGATTCCCGCGACGGCGCGTCCCGTGCCGGGTCGTCCCTTCGCCAGCGAGACGATCCCGAAGATCACGGCCAGCAGGCCCAGCAGGAGCCCGAGAATGGGGATGATCGCACAGATTCCCAGGACCAGCGCCACGGTCGCCAGCGCGCCGCTCTTGGTCGGCTGGCGGGAGGCGGGGTCTTCCGGATACGGCTGCTGCTCCGGCGGCTTGACGGGTGGAACGTCGCTCATGGTGCTGCCCCTTTCGTTTCCCGATGAGACCCGGACCACGGCCCGGACGTCCGCGTTCGGGCGGACCCCGAGGCCCCTTCCGGCGCGCCGATGCGCCGGCTACGTCAGCGTCATGTTATCGCGGTGGATCACTTCGTCATAGGGCTTGTCGCCCAGTTTTTCGGCGATCCGGTCGCTGCGCAGGCCCTTGATGCTGTCGATCTGCCCCGACGAGTAGTTGGTCAGCCCGCGGGCGATCTGCCGCCCGTTGGTATCCCACACGGCCACCGTCGCGCCCTTGGGGAATCGCCCGGCGACCGCGACGATGCCCGACGGCAGGAGGCTCTTGCCCCGCTCGACCAGCGCCCGCGCGGCCCCCTCGTCCACCACCACGCGCCCGGTGACCCGCGTGGCCTGCATGATCCACCGCTTGCGCCGCGGCATCTTCCGCCCGGCGGGCACGAACACCGTGCCGATCCGCTCGCCCGCCAGCAGGCGCCCCAGGACGTCCGGCTCGGCGGCGTTGGCGATGACGGTCACCTCGCCGGCGCGAGCGACCATGCCGGCCGCCTGGAGCTTGCTGCTCATCCCGCCCGAACCGAGCTGCGATCGCCGCCCGTCGTCCAGCGCGAGCGTCGCCTCGTCGACCTGCTCGACGATGTCGAGCACCTCGCCGTCCTTGATCAGCCCGTCCACGCTGGTCAGCAGCACGAGCACGTCCGCGCCGACCATCCCCGCGACCAGCGCGGCGAGCACATCGTTTTCGCCGAAGCGGATCTCGTCGACGGCGATGGTGTCGTTCTCGTTGACGATCGCCAGGGCCCCGCAGCCGGCGAGAGCGCCGAGCGTGTTGCGGATGTTCAGGTACCGCGTGCGGTCCTCGAAGTCGTCCCGCGTCAGCAGCACCTGGGCGACGCGGAGGTCGCGCTCGGCGAAGGCGTCGTGGAACTCGCGCATGAGCTGGCCCTGACCGACGGCTGCACACGCCTGAAGCATGGGCATCGTCCGCGGGCGTTCGGAAAGCCCCAACTCCCGCAGCCCGGCGCCGATGGCGCCGCTGGCGACGAGCGTCACGGAGACCCCCTTGGCCATTACGCGGGCGACCTGGTCGGCGAGATCGTCCACCGCCCGCCGGTTCACTCCGCCCCCCGCGGCGCACACGGCGTTCGTGCCGACCTTGAGGACGATCCGCTCGGCCGGGGCGATGACGTTCTGTCTCAGCTCCGTCGAAGGCATGGCGACTCGGTGATTCGCTCTCGACCGGCGACGGGACCGACCCCGTCCGCCGACCGAGAGTGTAACCGCCCGCTCGTCCGAAACAAGCATGACGCATGTTCCCGCGGCCCTCCGCGGCGCGCGGGTTCGGTGGAACAGGCTTTCAGCCTGTTCTGCGCGGACTGAAGGGCTTTGCCACTCCCGCAGAGCTGCCGGGCCAGGGTCACCCGAACAGCCAGATCACCAGCGGCAGGATGAGGATGACGAACGTCAGCGTGTTGGCGACGAAGAGGACCGACGCCTCGCGCGGGCGGAGGTGGAACATGTTCGCCACGGCGACGACCGTGACGGCCGTCGGAACGCAGGATTCGATGATGACGGCGTTGCGCCCGATGCCCCGCAGCGGCCAGGGCGTCAGCAGCGTCGCGGCCGCCAGGGCGACGCCGAGCGCCGGGGCCAGGATGAACCGTGCACCCGCCAGCGACAGGATCGCGCGCTTCATCCGCCCGACGTCGCCCACGCGCATCCGCAGCCCGATCGAGAAGTACGCCACCGGAAGGATGACGTAGATCAGCACGTCCACCACGCCGTAGCGGGCGATCAGCTCGGGGCGCGGCACGTCGTAGACGGACAGGAAGATCGCGATGATCGACGTGGGCAGACCGAGCGAGCGCCAGTCGAACAGGCAGCGCAGCATCAGCCTCCACAGCGGCGTCGGGGCGACGTGCTCGGAATAGTGCCGGGCGATGGGATAGACGAGCAGGACGACCAGCGGCGTCCACATCAGCCCGTAGATGCTGACCAGCCCGAGCCCCTCGACGCCGTAGAGCATGTAGATGACGAACCCGCCCATCGTGAAGCCGGTGTTGCCCCACGACGCGGTCAGGGCGAACAGCCCGCGCTCCGGCGCGTCGCGGGCGACCCACCGCCCGATCTGCAGACATAGGACAGTCATCAGCACGATGTGCGCGGCCCCGACGGTCGGCAGCCAGATCGCCGAGGGGTCCAGCTCCAGCGCCCAGATGCTCAGGAACCCCACGGCCGGGTATCCGAACGCCGCGACGAAGGTCATCAGCCCGCCGGCGATCTCCTCGCGGACCTTCCCGCTGCGGCGCGCGGCGTACCCGATCGCCGTGGCGACGGCGATCATCGAAACCATGATGGCGAATCGGGAGATCATGAGCGGCCTTTGTCCGCGGTGCTCGCGGTGAGGCGGGGGTCAGTCCTCGAAGCCCTCGGGCAGCCCGCCCGAGTCCGGCGGATACTCGTCGCCGGGCACGATGAACGGGACCTTCGGGTGCGTGTAGTGATAGCCGAAGTCGTCCCCCGTAGCCGCGCACCACGCCCGCAGGCGGTCGCGATGGTCCTGCAGCACGTCGCGGTAGCGCGACGAGACGGCGAGGTTGACCGTCTCGCCGGGATCGGTCTGCATGTCGAACAACTGCTCGCGATGCTCGCCGCGCGACCAGACGGCGTATTTGTACCGGTCCGTGCGGACCATCCGTCCCAGCGTCCCGCCGCTGCGTCCCGTCTGCGTTTCGACCACCACCTCATCGCGCCAGTCGTCGGCCGGGGCGCCCTCCAGCAGCGGTCGCAGGCTCCGCCCCGGCGCGTCGAAGGGCGGCTCGACGCCGGCGTAGTCGCAGATCGTGGGGTAGAGGTCCAGCCCGTTGCTGACCAGCCGCTCGTCGTCGACGGCGGCGGCTCGCCCGCCGGGGGCGCGGGCGATCATCGGGATGCGGCAGCACTCGTCGTACAGCGGGAGCTTCTGGATCATCCGGTGTGCGGCCAGCATGTCCCCGTGGTCGCTGGAGAAGACGACGAGCGTGCTGTCCGCGAGCCCGAGATCGTCAACCGCGTCGAGGATGCGCCCGATCTCGCGATCCACCTGCTCCACGAGCCGGTAGTAGGTCCACAGATACCGTCGCCACCGCTCCGGCGACCACTCGCTCCGCTCGATGCCGACCGCGGGCGCGTACGGCGCCGGCGCGTGGTTGGCCGGCAGGAGCGGACAGTCCTCGACGGGCGGCGGGTCGCCCACGGGCCCCCACGGCAGCGGCAGGTTCGCGCCGTGCTCGCAGATGCCGTGCGGGTTGTCGAACGACGCTACGCAGAAGAACGGACGGTCGCGGTCGCGCCGCATGAACTCGATCGTGTCGTCGGCGAGCGTGAAGTCGTCGAAGGCGTTGATGTACTCGAAGCCGTGGCCCTTCTCCATGGGCGAGGCGTACGGGATGTGCCATTTGCCTCCGTACCCGCAGTCGTACCCGCTGGCGGCCAGCAGGTTGCCGATCCCGTTCTCGCGGGCCTCGTCGGTCATCGACTGCTCGTTGTACCGCACGCCGACCTGGTGAGCCCAGCGTCCCGTGAACATGCTCGCCCGCGACGGCGTGCAGAGCGGGAACGTGCAGTAGGCGCGGTCGAAGCGCACCCCCTCCGCGGCAAGACGATCCATCGCGGGCGTCCGGACGTCCGGGTTGCCCGCGCAGCTCATCGCGCCGGCGGACTGCTGGTCGGTGAAGATGTACAGCACGTTGGGTCGCGGATCGCTCATCGTCGTTCCTCGCCTCAGGCGCCGGGCGTCAGGCGAACGGTCTTGATCTCGAACGGGCGGAAGCTCAGCTCGATCGCGCCGCCGTCGCACGGCAGGTCGTCGCCGGGGCTCTCGATCATGTCAG
>CAZADC010000285.1:0-5361 GCA_964483755.1 uncultured Planctomycetaceae bacterium
GGATGCCCGACCAGGGCGCTTTCGACCTCCGCGGTTCCGCTTCCCCGGCCGGCGGGTGCTGTTCGGATTGCTCCTGGCGACGCTGATGATCCCCGGAATCGTGATGATGATCCCGGTGTTCCTCATCTGGCGGACGTTCGGGCTGGTGGGCACGTTCGATCCGCTGGTGCTCGGTGCGATGCTCGGCGGCAACGCGCTGTTCGTATTCATCGTGCACCAGTTCCTGCGGACGCTCCCGCGCGAGCTGGAGGAGGCCGCCCGCCTCGACGGCGCAGGGCACGCGCGCATCTTCTTCCGCATCATCATGCCGGTCGCCTGGCCGGTGTTTCTGGTGGTCTCGCTGATCAGCTTCCAGGCGCACTGGAACGACTTCCTCGGGCCGCTGCTCTATCTCAACGACGTCGACCAGTACACGATGACCCTCGGGCTGCACTTCTTCCAGGGCTCCTACATGGGCGAGGCGCCGAAGTGGAACTGGATGATGGCCATCACCACCCTCATGGCGATCCCCACCGTGCTGATCTTCTTCTTCACGCAGCGGAGCTTTTTCCGAGGCTTCGGCGGCGGAGCGACGTGAATGCTGACGGCCGAGCACGTACCGGCGCTCAACCCAGCGCCTTGGAGGCGATGTCCGTGCGGTAGTGGCAGCCGGTCCAGGAGATCTTCCCGGCCGCTTCGTAGGCCCGCTTCTGCGCGTCGGCGAGGGTTTCGCCCAGCGCCGTCACGCCCAGAACCCGTCCGCCGTTGTTGACCAGCCGCCCGTCCTTCTCGGCCGTGCCGGCGTGGAAGACCTTCACGTCGTCCATCGCGTCGGCGTCCTCGACGCCGGTGATCGGGTAGCCCTTTTCGTACGAGCCCGGATACCCGCCGCTGGCCATCACCACGCACACGGACGGGCGCGGGTCCCACTCCAGCGCGACCTCGTCGAGCTTGTGCTCGGCCGTGGCGACCATGGCGGTGACCAGGTCGCTGCGCAGGCGCATCATCAGCGGCTGGCATTCGGGGTCGCCGAAGCGGCAGTTGAACTCGATGACCTTCGGGCCTCCCGGCGTGAACATGAGCCCGGCGTAGAGCACGCCCTCGTAGCGTCCGAAGTCCCGCCGCATGGCGTCGACGATCGGCACGAGAATCTCCCGCTCGACGCGCCGCATGACGTCGTCGTCGACGATCGGCACGGGCGAGTAGGCGCCCATCCCGCCGGTGTTCGGGCCGGTGTCGCCGTCGCCGACGGGTTTGTGATCCTGGAGCGCCTCCATCGGGTAGATGTTCCGCCCGTCGCACAGCGCCAGGACCGTCGCCTCCTGCCCGGTGAGCATCTCCTCGATGACCACCGTCGCCCCGGCGTCGCCGAAGACCTTCTCGGCCATCATCTGCTCGAGCGGCCGGACCGCCTGGTAAGGCTCCGGGCAGACCACCACGCCCTTGCCCTTCGCCAGTCCCGCCGCCTTGACGGCCACGCCGTGGTCGCGCGACAGCACGTAGTCCCGGGCGGCCTTCAGATCCGTGAAGATTCTCGCCTCCGCCGTCGGCACGGACGCCGCCCGCATCAGCTCCTTGGCGTAGGCCTTGTCCGCCTCGATTCGCGCGCCCGCCGCCGACGGCCCGAAGCACAGGATGCCCGCCTCGCGAATCGCGTCCCCGAGCCCCATCGCCAGCGGGTCCTCGGGACCGATGACGACCAGCTCGACGCCGTTGTCGCGGGCGAAGGCGACGATGCCATCGACGTCGTCGGCCTGCACGTCCACGCACTCGGCGCTCTGGGCGATGCCGGGGTTGCCCGGCACCGCGTACAGAACGTCGCACAGGGAAGATTGCCCCATTTTCCACGCCAGGGCGTGCTCGCGCCCGCCGCTTCCGACCAGGAGGATCTTCATCGCGATTCCTTCTGACATGCTGCCGTTAGAGAGCTCGTCCGCCGGTTCGCAACGGGAAGGATAGCCGACCTGACCGGTGGATTCCAGCCGGGCGCGCCCGGCCAGTGCCGGGGGCAACACGGCGGCGGTCCGGCGGTCACTCGAGCCGCAGGGCCCGCTGGATCGCGTCGAGGTAGTAGCGGTAGTCGTCAAAGCTGATGTCGGACGACACGGAGTGGTCGATCGCCGGCAGGAAGCCTCCCTCGGCGATCAGCGGGCGGTTGCGGGCGATCTCGGCGTCAATGCCCCCCGGGCCCTTCGCCACCTGGCGTTTGTCGATGCCGCCGATGATCCGCAGCTCGCGCCCGAACCGGCGGCGCAGCTCGGTCGGCGCCATGCCGGCCGCCACTTCACACGGGGCGGTGGAGTTCACGCCGCAGTCCAGCCACAGCGGCAGGAGCAGGCGCAGGTCGCCGTCGCTGTCGTGCCAGGTAAGGTCGATGCCGTGCTCGTGAGCGAAGTCCATCACCTTCCGGTAACGGGGAACGATCATCCGCTCGACCATGGCGGGCGACATCAGCGGCCCGTTCTTGTAGGCGATGTCCTCGCCGAAGCCGATGACGTCGATTCGCGCGAGCTTCACGGCGCGCCGCAGCCCTTCCATGACCACGGTGAAATAGCGTTCGAAGAGCTCCTCGACGAGGTCGGTCGCGTCGTAGAGAAGGTAGCTGGCCGTCTCGACGCCGGAGACGGAGCGGAGCGTCCAGTAGTAGCACCCGCCGTCGATCATCACCACGTTGTCGCGTCCGTCGGCGGCGCGGACGCGCTCGTCCCAGTCGTCGGGGAAGCGGGCGTCCATGTCCTCGACCTGGTAGTGCTCATCGATGCAGCGGCGCAGCGACTCACGGTCCTTGACCGGAAAGTCGATCCACTCCGGCATGGAGTCGTGGTCCTTGAAGTACCGCGCCGTCCGGCCGAACTCGTCGAACTCGTAGACAAACTCCTCGTCCTCGCCGATGCGCCGCTCCTCGAACGGCGGGTTCAGCCAGGTATTGGGGCTGACGTTGGCCAGGCGGAGCGGCCGGACGCCGAGGTGCTCGTGGACCTCCACGCCGCGGGGCAGCCCTTCGGCGTACCAGCGGTCCAGCGTGAAACTCCAGGGGTGAACCAGGTGCAGCGGTCGACGATCGACCTCCTGGTAGCGCATCGTCCGAAGAAAGCGTTCGCGATCGGTCAAGTCGGCGGCTCCTGAATCAGCAGGGGTCCCTTCGCGGTCCCGCGTGCGGCGACGAGCGTCTCTGAATAACCGCGCGGGCGGCGCTTTGCAAGTCGTCTGACGCCGGCGCCGCCATCGCCCCGATGCGTCCCCCATGCAAATGCGGCCCGCCGTTTCGGCAAGCCGCATCGCAGTCTTCGTGAATCGTATGCGTCCGGTCGATCGGACCGTCCGTCCGCCCGTTACGAGCGGTTGCGCTTGCGTCCGAGAACGGCCGCAGCGCCGAAGCCCAGCAGGGCGAGCGTCGCGGGCTCGGGGACGACGATCTGCTTGTCCTTGCTGATCAGCAGCGTGGACGTAGGCGACCCCGAAGGCCCCAGGGGCACGTCCCACTGGAACGCCCAGCTCAAGTCTCCCGGACCGATCGGGCCGGACTGGTCGTTGAGCACCGTCGGCGACGCGTCGCTCAGGCTGTTGAACAGGTTCGGCGCGAAGTCCACCTGCATATGGCTCGGCGTGGGCGTCAGGACGGTCTCGCTGGCGTAGGTGCCCATGTCCGCCTGCTGGGCCGTATTGCGGCCGACGATCTGCACCGACTTGTCCGTCGGGGTGTCGCCGAGATCCAAGTCAACGAGCTGGAAGAAGTGCAGGTCCAGCGGCGCTGACGACCTGTTCGTCAGCCGGATGGACTCGGCCACGTCCGACGTCACATTGCCCGGTTCGGAGCCTGTCAGCTTGAACGTCATCTCCGCCCGAAGCTGCTGGTCTTCGTAACGGACGAACAGCGTCTCGTGGTCTTGGTCGAAGTCGGTGTCCGTCGTCCCGTGAAACTCGTTGCCCAGCATGTGGATCGGGGCTTCGCCTCCCGTGGCGCCGATGCGATACCAGAACCACTGCCGAGTGATCTGCTCAATGTTGTTGATCGTCCAAGCGTACATCCCGACATCGGCACCCAAGTCGAACGAAGCGGTGGAGTTGTCGTCAACGATGGTCACGAGGGGAGCGGCGTTGAGCGAGCCGACCAGAACCAAGGTTCCCAAAGCCAGCGCAGCGGCGCTGATGCTGCTCCGTTTCAACAGTCCTCCGCTATACATGGATCATTCCTTCCTTTGTTGCGGGGGGACCTGTTCCCGCAGCAGTCTGGCGTCCCGGTTGTGAAAGCCCAGGTCCGAAGATGCTGCGAGTATACAGGCGATTCGGTTGTGCGCCAAGTCAATAAAAGAGACACTCGCGTCAGCCATCTGCTGTGTGTGAGTTTCCAGTGGGTGCCTTCGGGCGGGTGTTGCTCGGTTCCGACGGACTCGCGGAGGAGGAGGAGGCGGTTCCGGGGAGCGCAAGTCCTTTCATAACAAAAAGATAAACTCCCAAAGCCCTCGGCCGACCCGCGGGAGGTGTGGTCCACCGGACGGGTCAGCCGAGCCTTGACGACTCGAAACTGCTAATTTCGCGCAAAGTTGCGCCGAGATCGCGTGTCGGCTCGTAGCCGATCAATCGTCGGATTTTCGACAGGTCCGGCTTGCGGACCAGCATGTCGTCAAACGGCCGTCCGTACGCCTGCTCGTAGGTCAGGCGGCGCTTCTCGCTGCTCGAGCCGGTCATTTCGATGATCCGGTCGGCGAGCTGCTCGATGGTAACCGACTCGTCGTTGCCGACGTTGATCACCTCGCCGACCGCCTCGTCACACTCCACGAGCTTGACCAGCGCGTTGACGACGTCGGCGACGTGGCAGAAGCAGCGGCTCTGAGCGCCCGTGCCGTAGATCTCGATCGGCTCGTTGAGCAGCGCCCGGCGGACGAAGCGCGGCACGACCATACCGTACTGTCCCGTCTGACGCGGGCCGATCGTGTTGAAAAACCGGCACACGATCGTCTCCAGCCCGAACTGATCGTGGTACGCCAGGGCGAGGAACTCGTCGACCATCTTGCTGCACGCATAGCTCCAGCGGGTGAATCGCGTCGAGCCGAACGTCGTATCGTCGTCCTCGTTGAACGGGATTTTCGTGTTCTTGCCGTACACCTCCGACGTCGAGGCGACGACGATCTTCCGCCCGAACTTGTTGGCGAGGTTCAGCACCACCTCCGAGCCGTGGATGTTCGTCTCGATGGTATGGACGGGGCGGTCGACGATGAGCTGCACACCGACCGCCGCGGCGAGATGGAAAATCGCGTCGCACTCGGCCACGAGCACCGCGAGCGTGGCGGGGTTGCGGACGCTCTCCCGGACGAAGCTGAACCGCTCGTCGCCCCGCACCGCCGCGAGGTTGTCAAGCGTCCCGGTCGAGAGGTCGTCGAC
>CAZADC010000286.1:0-5327 GCA_964483755.1 uncultured Planctomycetaceae bacterium
AAAGACTTCGTCAACTGATGGCGGCCGGATAGGCTTACGGCGTTGGGTGCCATGCCTGCTCCGCAGGCATGCTTGCGGCGAAGACCCGCAGGACATATCATCCACGTACGGGAATTCCCGGGGATAAACGCCGCAAGCGTCGCAAGGTCTACAACATACCGTACCACGCGCACTTCCCGACCTTCTCCTGCTACCGCCGTCAGGCGTTGCTCTCCGGCCGCCTGGCCGTCGCTTGCTCTTTCGCTTGAACACGAGAATACCCCTGCTATGCTGAATCCCGCATCGCATTGTCCACGAACCATGCGGAACAGAATTCCGTCCAAACAGCTATTCGCTTGTGAGGAGGAAGACACTATGCCCGACATGCCATGGAGAGAGGCCATCATCAAGGTCCTCGCGGATACGCCGGAGGCCATGCACTACTCGGACATCGCTGAAGCGATTGCGGAGCAGGGGTTGAGGACTGACTTTGGTGCCACTCCAGCAGCGTCAGTTGCTGCCACAATTTCCATGTCGAAGCAGAACGAGGGAGACGACTCTCCCTTCGTCCGCGTTAGTCGCGGCTACTACGCGCTCAAGGAACCCGAAGAGCCCCAAGAAACGGGAGTCGCTCCGGAGCCCGACGAGCAAGTAGAGCAGGAGACAAGCCTCATCAACGCTTTTGGCATGTATTGGCGTCGCGATTACGTCCTCTGGGCGTCGACCCTTCGACTTCTTGGGCAGCAACAGCCGTCGAGCAAGCCTGTTGACTTCTGCGCGGAGAAGGGCGTCTATCTGCTCTACGATGGCAGTAAGGTCGTGTATGTCGGGCGAACAACGGACCAACCCCTTGGCACGAGGTTGAGACAGCACACTCTCGATCGACTCAACGGCAGATGGGATCGTTTCTCTTGGTTTGGGGTGCATCGCGTGGCAGACGACGGCACCCTCCTCTCAGACGGCTCCGAGAACTTCACCTTGGAGAATCTGATAACGACGATGGAGGCCCTGCTCATTGAGGGCTTGGAGCCCCCGCAAAACCGGAAGAGAGGGGACGAGTTTCGCGCGGTGGAGTTCATCCAAGTCCGCGACCCTGAGATTAAGAAGTCTCAAATCGTCGAGCTGATGGATGAGCTGAAGAAGAAGCTTTGAGCAAGAAACCACTGCACAGCGACCTTCGGAACCCCGCTTCGCTTGGCCTCGAAGGCGGGCGATGGGTAGCGCTCTGCTGGATATGATTGCAGCGGGCGTGCCCAACGCACGGGCCTTTGCGGACGCGATCACGAACCTTCTTGAGTTCACGCCCTTGCCAAAGGGGCGATTGTCTGCCGCATATGTTCGGGTAGCGAAGCCCAGTTGCTGGTAACCGGGACGGGGTGCGTCCCGGCTGGCGTCCGCTGCGGCATGACTTTGCGCCGTGCGGATTGCGTATCTTGGTTGGAGCATGCTTCCCAAGGGAAGCATGGCACCAACCCGATCACCACTTCATCGCGCGTCGGCCGTCGATCACCGGCTCATGCGCACTTGCTGCACGGCCTGCAGGTTGCCGACCACCTGGCTCCGGACTACGGGCTACGCCTCCCGGGCTGCTGACTACTGACTACGGCCCAATCACCACTGACCACCGGCCGCCGCCCGGTCGTCGTCTACCAGTCGTTCGAATCGGCGTAGCCCGTGCGGATGAGCATCTCGCCGGCGACGTCCTTGAACACTCGCTTGTCGGCCTCGCTGAAGTCGCGCTGCCATCGCTGGAGGCTGCGGGTCCGGATCGCCTCGGTCGCCTCGGGGTTCTGGGGGAACTTCGTCACGTCGCGCGAGCCCGAGTCCACCTCGTGGTATTCGAGCATCCGCTCGTCCCACGGCTCGCCGATGAACCGGCAGACCTCCTCCAGCGTCGCCCGCGGATCGGCGAGCAGGTCCTCGTACCGCACCTCCATGTACCGCGGGTCGTCGCGCCACGGCTCGGCCGCTCGAAGCGCGACCACCCATCGCTCGGCGCATTCGGCGATCGGGCGACAGATGTTCGTGGGCACGAGCTCGCCGTCGACGACGTTGTGCCGGGGATGGGTCCGCAGCGAGCAGGCCACGTCGCGCCCGTCGCGGATCATGTGCAGGAAGCGGGCCTCCGGGAACGCGCGGAAGACGAACTCGATCCGGTGTACGTTCCGCGGCGACTTCTCCGCCCAGCGGGGCTTGCCGACCCGCCGGGCGTACTCGGCGAAGAACGCGTCGACGAACTCGCAGCGAGACGCGGCGCGGCGGTAGATGCCGGCCAGGGCCTTCGGCGGGATGTCGAACCGCTCGCACAGGACGTCGAGATGCACCGGCTCGGGGAGGAACAGCTCGCTCTCCGGGCCGCAGCAGAGGCTTCCGTGCGAGTCGAGCATGACGCGCAGGAGCGTCGTCCCGCTGCGCCCGCAGCCGCCGACGACCACCGGCGACGCGTCGGACGCGCGTTCGCAGTCCATCTCGTCGGCGCCGGAGCGTCCCATCGCGGCCAGGAGGCCGAACCGTCGCCACGTCCTGAGAAACCGTCCGAATCCCATGTCGTTCGTCGTCCTGTGTTTTCGATGCGGCCGGCGTTGCGTCCGTGCCCTGCGCGGCGGGTCCGCCGGTCAGAGCGAGGCGTTGTAGTCGTCCACGACTTGCGTCACCAGCCGGACGCGCTCGATCTGGCCGCGCGAGGCGATCTCGTCGCTGATGCCGAGGATCAGGTTCGGCGCGAACAGGTCGATGCATTCGGTGGCGCAGTCGATGAGCGTCTGCTCGTCGTAGGTCGTGTTGAAGTAGATCGCCGGGATGCCGTCGATCAGGAACATGTCGCCGAGGGCGTCCTTCGTCTCGCGTAGCGTTACGTCGCCCTGCGGGACGGGCGTGATCGCCTCGATGCCGTCCAGCCCGGTGTCCCTTGCGCAGGGCAGCAGGGGGCGGCAGTCGCCGTCCCAGTGGGCGTGGACGAACTTGCCGGCCGCGTGAAGCCGCTCACACCGCCGCTGGTAGACCGGCAGGAGGTACTTCTCGAACAGCGGCGGCGGGCACATGCCGGCGTGGACGTTGTCGCCGAAATTGACGTACTCGATGGGCGAGTCGTTGATCACGTCGATCAGGCGGTTCTGGGTGATCTCGAGCGCCTCGAAGTACTCCTCGCAGGCGGCGGGCTCGTCGGTCAGCGCGAAGATCGCCTCCTCGACGCCCATGTCCTCGACGAAGAGCTTCTGGACGTTCGTGCGGAGGATGTACATCGCCGGCGCGCCGAGCCCGGCCCACTCGGCCGACAGGCGGTCGTAGGTCTCCCGGTCCCATCGCCAGGTCCGCCGGCGCTCCCGCCAGGCGGCGACGCGCATCTCCTCGGCGTCGGAGATCGGCCATGTCAGCGGCATGTGCCACGGGCTGTTGGGGCTGCGGCGGTAGACGGCCCGCTGCCGGCCGACCGGCGTCTCCCACACCACCTCGTAGTCCGTCGCGTTCAACTCGCGTGTGGTCCGCCGGACCCGCTCGTCCTCTTCGCTGATGTAGCAGGCGTTGAATTCGTAGACACGGTTGGACACGCCCAGCGCCCGGTACATCTCGGCGGCGGACATGTTCGTGTAGGGCGCGGGCAGCGGCTCGCCCGCGAACAGCCGGTCGTTGCGCCAGGCGAGGATGCGGGGCTGCCAGAGGATCATTCCCCCAGCCCGGCGGCGGATGACGTCCAGGTTGAGCTGCGTCAGGTCCAGGTTGGCGTGATCGGTGGGGCGGTCGGTCATTCGGCGTCCTCTGTCGCTTGGCCGGCGGACCGTTGATTGTATGGGACGCCGCCCGCCCCGCAAGCGCCGCGCGGCAACCCGGCGCGGAATGCCCGGATTCCGGGTTGCATCGGCGGCGGGGGTGTCTACACTCGCCGGCTTATGGCCGTCGTCGCGATCATTCCCGCCCGCTACGCCGCCGTCCGCCTGCCGGGCAAGCCCCTGCTGGACGAGACGGGCAAACCGCTCATCCGCCACGTGGTGGAGAACGCCGGGCGGTGCGCGCGGCTCGAGCGCGTGGTCGTCGCGACCGACGACGAGCGCATCCGCCGGGCGGTGGAGAACTTCGGCGGCGAGGCGATCATGACGGCGGCCGACCACCGCTGCGGGACCGATCGCATCGCCGAGGCGGCGGGGCGTCTCGACCTGAGCGAAAGCGCCGTCGTCGTCAACATCCAGGGCGACGAGCCGGAAATTCCGCCCGAATGCGTCGAGGCGCTGGTCGACTCCCTGGAGGCCGGCGACGCGCCGATGGCGACGCTGGCGACGCCGATCGACGCCGAGACGGCGGGGAACCCGAATCGCGTGAAGGTCGTCCTCGCCCGTGACGGGTCGGCGATGTATTTCTCGCGGGCCCGCATCCCGTTCGACCGCGATGGGACCGGCGACGTCGCGTACCTTTGGCACCTGGGCGTCTACGCCTACCGGGCGGGGTTCCTGAAGCGCTTCACCGAGCTGCCGCCCACGCCGGCCGAGCAGGCGGAGAAGCTCGAGCAGCTTCGCGCCGTTGAGCATGGCGAGCGCATCGCCGTCGCGGTGGTGGACTATGATGGCAAGACGCGCAAGCAGGGCGGCAAGTTTTCAGACCACATCGAGAAGGCCAAATCAGAAGGCTACACCGGCGTAACTTTCAAGAACGTCAGCGACGGCGGCGGTCTCGACACCATTTATGCGGTTTTCGACAACAAGGCCATCCGCCCCTCCCCCCTCACCCTCGGCCCCGACGGCACGCTGGCGGGGATGCCAGAACGCCCAACAGCCGAAGCCGCCAAGCCAGCACAAGCCGAAGATATTGCCGCCGCCGAAGCAACCATTCAGGAAAGAATCAACGAATTGCGTGATCATACCGCAAAGACGATTGCTTCACAGGTAAACGCTACGTTTATGCAGGTTCAGGAAAAGACTGCCGCCGCAATTCAGGGAGTAAACAACCGCGTTTCTGTTGAGATGAAAGAGATTGTTGGTGACATTGAACGCCTTGACGATTCATCCGATGAACTGCTAAACCGCTATTTTTGGGCTAGGCAAAAAGGTGAAAGCCTGCCGAATATGCCGAAAAACCTGCAAGACATCGCCGACAAATGGGACGGTTTTGCTAATAAGTTTATTGACGAGTTCAACGGCTTCCGGCAAAGCATCGGGCTAGAACCGATTTCGGTGCGAGAGCTTTACTTTCCTATGCCGCGCATGGGGCAGCCTTTCGGGTCGCGCCGTGTGGATTCTGTCCCTGCCACAGAAATGACAAAGGCTTTGATAAATGTTTGGGAAGACCCGATCAGCATACACGAACGCCATGACATGCTGGACTTCAAAGAATATCCGCCAAATGCTGTAGGCAAAATG
>CAZADC010000287.1:0-5305 GCA_964483755.1 uncultured Planctomycetaceae bacterium
GATGATCCCGCCGCCGACGATCAGCAGGCGCCGCGGAAGCTCCTTCCAGTGCAGCGCCTCGTCGGTGGTGCAGACCTTCGCCGGATCGGTCGGCCAGCCGGGAATCTGCGCCGGGAGCGAGCCGACGGCGAGGATGATCCGCCGGGCGGTGATTTCCGTCGACCCGCCGTCGGCCAGATCCACGGCGACCTTGTCGGCGCCGACCAGCCGTCCGCGTCCGCGGACCAGCTCGACCTTCCGCGCCTTGAACAGCCCGGCGATGCCGCCGCGGAGGGTCTTGAGGATGCCGTCCTTGCGGGACTGGATTTTCGCCCAGTCGAACGACACCTCGCCGGAGACGCTGACGCCGAGCTCGTCGGCATGGCGGATGTCGTGCACGCGCTGCGCCGAGGCGAGCAGCGCCTTGGACGGGATGCACCCGTTGTTGAGGCACGTGCCGCCGAGGTGGGAGGACTCGACGACGGCGACGGATGCGCCCCGCCGGGCGGCCTCGAGCGCGGCGACGTACCCGCCGGGCCCGGCGCCGAGGATGAGCAGATCGTGGGAGTCCATCATATGATACTCCGTCCTTGTCGTGCGTCTTCATAAGCTTCGCGACCCAAATCCGAAATCCGAAGTACGAAACCCGAGAGACGGAATCCGAAAGATGAAGCACAAAGTCCTGAAACCGAAATCATGAATCCCGCCGCCGCGCAGGGGTCGGGTCATCATCTTCGCTCAGTCCGAGCTGTTCCGCAGAATAGCGCCGAATATCTTCATCAACTGCGTTGCCTCGTCCTTGAGGATGTCCCGCTCGCCTTCCAGCATCTCGCCGTCCGACAGGCCGAGCAGGTCAAGCCAGTACGTGCACTCTTTCGCCTCCTTCCGGCATATCTTGATCCGCATGCGGAAGTCCTTGCGGCTGAGCGATTCGTTGGCTTCGATGTAGTTGGCGCCGACCGAACCCGATGCCCGGACAAGCTGTCGGACGTCATTCGTGTTGGCGATGGTGCGCGGGATGCGGCGGACGAAGCTCCTGACGTCCAGAGCGAACCGCTTGGTGCGTCCTTCAAGGTCATACCGTCCGGTTTGATCCCCCGCGCCCATTCACATTCCTTTCGGCTATCGGACTTCGCATTGCCATCCGGAGCTCCGACTGCGCGTTTCGGATTTAGAGCTCCGCATTTCGAGCTTTCGCTTCTATAGCAGGACGGGCATTTCCACCCGCTCCTTGAGTCGCGCCAGGAACTTCGCCGCCCCCAGCCCGTCAATCACGCGGTGGTCGGCGCTGAGCGTCACCGTCATTACGCGCCCGGGACGCATCGTCCCGCCCGAGACGATGACCTCCTCGCGGATCGTCCCCACGGCGAGAATCGAGGCCTCGGGTGGATTGATGATGGCCGAGAAGTCGTCCACGCCGAACATGCCGAGGTTCGTGATGGTCATCACGCCCTGGCCCATGTTCTCGATCTTCCCGCCTCGGGCGGCCTCGACGAGTCGCTTGGACTCCGCCGCGAGGGTCCTCAGGTCCATCGCGTCGGCGCCGCGGACGACCGGCACGACCAGCCCGTTTTCCATTCCTACGGCGATGCCGATGCTGGCGGCCGGATACTCGACGATCTGGTCGCCCTCCAGGCGACTCCGAAAGGCCGGGAACTCCCGGACGGTCCGGGCGACGGCGAGCGTCATCACGTCGTTCAGCGAGCAGGGGTACTTCGCCTTCTCGCCGCGGTAGAAATCCTGCATCGCCCCGGCGTCGAAGGTCATCCGCATGTAGAAATGCGGGATCGTCTGCTTGCTCGCCTGCAGGTTCCGGGCGATCGCCTTGCGCATGCCGGCCAGCGGACGACGGACCACCTCGCCGGTTGCGGGCGCGGGGGGAGCCGCGGCGGGGGCGGGTCCGGCCGCTGCGGCCGGGACGTCCGTGGACAGGATGCGTCCGCCCGGTCCGCTGCCCGGGCCGAGCTGCGCCAGGTCGACGCCGCGCCCGTCGGCCGTCTTCCGGGCGTACGGCGACGCCTTGACGCGTCCGGACTCCGTCGTCGGCGCGCTTCCCGCCGACGCGGGCGTCGGTGGGGGAGTGCCCGCGGCAGGGGCGGTCGGCTTCGCCGCGTCCGGCTTCGGCCCGGCGGGCGACGCCTGCGGGGCGGGCGCTTCGTCCTTCGCGGGCGCGCCGCCGTGTGCGGCGAGGTATGCGTCGACGTCCGCGTCGTCCTCCGCGAGATAGGCGATCGGATCGAGCACCTCGACCACGTCGCCCTCGTCGGCGACGATCCGCGCCAGTCGTCCGGCGTCGGTGGCCTCGACCTCGATGGCGGCCTTGTCCGTCTCGATCTCGAGGATCACGTCGCCTTCGGCGATGCGGTCGCCCGGCTGGACGTTCCACTTGACGATGACGGCCTCCTCGACGGACTGGCCCGCCTTGGGCATGACGATCGGCGTGACGTTCCCGGCGCCGCCGGTTTCTTGCGGGGAGGCGGTGTCCGCCTTCGCCGTATCTGCGGGCTCGGACCTGGCGGCGGGCGCCTGCTCGCCGGGTCCGGCGGACTGCTGAGCTCCTGCTTCGCCTGTCTCGGCCCGCTCGCGCTGCGCTTTGGCGACGGCGTCGGAGACGTCCTCGTCCGGCTCGCCGAGGATCGCGATCGTCGTCAGGACCGGGACCGTCTCGCCCTCGCCGACGAGGATCTTGCGCAGTGTGCCGGCGCCGGGCGATTCGATCTCGACGACGGCCTTGTCCGTCTCGACCTCCAGCAGCACCTCGCCCTTGGCGACGGCGTCGCCTTCGGCCTTGTGCCACTCGACGATCGTGCCGTCCTCCATGGTCTGCCCGGCCTTTGGGAGCGTGATCTCGGTCATGATGCACCTTGGGTAGGAGTTCGGAGCCTGCACTGGAAAGGTACGCCCATGCGCGCGCACAGTCAAGCAGGAAAGTTTCTTTTTTGGTTGCATATTCTGGAGGTTTCGTGTCCGATGTATGCAGAAAGCGAACAGGACTGCCGCGAATGGCCTATTCCGCACGACAGCGCAGTGAGCGCATCCTCGCACAGATCTATGAGCGGGGGCGTGTCACGGTGAAGGATCTGGCGGCCGAGATGGACGTCTCGGAGGCGACGATCCGCCGCGATTTGCGCGCCCTGTCCGAGAACGGGCAGCTCGAGCTGGTCTACGGCGGGGCGGTGCTCAAGCGGAGCCTGGATTATTCCTTCCGCTCGAAGGCGGCGAGGAACGTCGAGGCGAAGCGGGCGATCGGGCGCCTGGCCGCCGGGCTGATCGACGACGGCGAGCAGATATTCCTCGATTCGGGCACGACCTGTTTCGAGCTGGCGGCCTTTCTGAAGCGCAAGCAATCGCTGTCGATCCTGGTCAACTCGGCCCGGCTGGCGCTGGAGCTCGACACGCCGGGGCTCAACGTCATCATGCTCGGCGGGCAGTACCGCCCGGAGCGGATGGATACAATCGGTCCGCTCGCGCTGAGTTCGCTGGATCAGCTCCGCGGGTACGTCGCCGTCATCGGCGCCGACGGGCTGGGGATGGACTTCGGGCTGACCGCCAGCGATATCGACAGCGCCCACCTGTACCGCCTGGCGGTCCGCAACGCCCGGCAGGCGTACCTGGTGGTCGACCACACCAAATTCAAGGCGCCCTCGCTGTTCAAGATCGTCGAGTTCGACGCGATCTCGCGCGTCATCACCGATCGCCGACCGGGCGACGAATGGATGGACTTCTTCGAGGCCGGGGGCATCGACGTGCTCTATCCTGATGAGGGCGACGCGCCGCAGACCGACCCGACCGACCGCACCCCGCCGAACGACGAGTAGACCCACAGGAGATTCCTCATGCCGAAGTGCCAGGTGGTAGACCCGCAAGCCGTTCGCAGCAGTTCGAAGATCGAGATCGAGCCGATCCCGATCAACGTGTACGACCGGTCGATGAAGCAGGAGCGCAAGACCTGGGGCGACGAGGCGCTGATCCGCATCCAGCGCGACATGGCGATCATCCGCGCCTTCGAGGACATGCTCAACGAGATCAAGCTCCGCGGGAACTACAAGGGCATCGAGTACTCGCACCGCGGACCGGCGCACCTGTCGATCGGGCAGGAGGCGGCCGCCGTGGGGCAGGCGTTCGGCCTGGGCGTGGACGATCACATCTACGGCAGCCATCGCAGCCACGGCGAGATCCTCGCGAAGGGGCTCTCGGCGATCGCGAAGCTCGACGAGCCGGCGCTGACGGAGATCATGGAGGGCTACTTCGACGGCACGACGCTGCGGGTGGTCGAGGGCGACGCGTCGGGCGACGCGAAGGACCTGGCGATCGACTTCCTGGTGTACGGGGCGCTGGCGGAGATCTTCGGGCGCGAGGCCGGGTTGAACAAGGGCATGGGCGGCTCGATGCACGCGTTCTTCCCGCCGTTCGGGGTCTATCCGAACAACGCGATCGTGGGTGGCTCGGGCGACATCTCGGTCGGGGCGGCGCTGTACAAGAAGATCAACCACAAGCCGGGCATCGTCATCGCCAACATCGGCGACGCCTCCAGCGCCTGCGGGCCGGTGTGGGAAGGCCTGTGTCTCGCGACGATGGACCAGTACAAGGAGCTGTGGGACGCCGAGCACTGCGGCGGGCTGCCGCTGATCGTCAACTTCGTCAACAACTTCTACGGCATGGGCGGTCAGCCGGCCGGCGAGACGATGGGCTTCAAGGTGCTCGCGCGCCTCGGGGCGGGGCTCAACCCCGAGCGGATGCACGCCGAGCGCGTCGACGGATACAATCCGCTGGCCGTCGTGGACGCCGTCCGCCGCAAGCGCGAGATCCTCGAATCCGGCGACGGGCCCGTCCTGCTGGACACGCTGACCTACCGCTTCAGCGGGCACAGCCCGTCCGACGCCTCCAGCTACCGCACGAAGGAGGAGATCGAGGCGTGGCGGGAGCAGGACCCGCTGCTGAGCTACGGCAACGCCCTCACGGACGCCGGCGTCTGCGACGCCGCGACGATCCAGGAGATCACCGAGGCGGCCGAGGAGCGGATTCTCAAGGCCTACAGGAAGGCGATCGACCTGGATATCTCCCCCCGCGCCGACCTGAAGAAGGCCGGGTGCCTGCTCGAGCGGGTGATGTACTCGAATCAGAAGATCGAGTCGATGGACCCCGATCGCGAGCCGGAGGTGCTGATTGCGAAGGAGGAGAACCCCCGCGTCAAGCAGCTCGCCCGGCGGAGTCGCAGCGGGCTGGACGAGAGCGGCAAGCCGCTGCCCAAATCCAAGTGCGTCGGCATCCGCGACGCGCTGTTCGAGGCGATTCTCGACCGCTTCTACGTCGATCCGACGCTCGT
>CAZADC010000288.1:0-4627 GCA_964483755.1 uncultured Planctomycetaceae bacterium
CCCGCACCTGGGAGCGGATCAAGTCCGGCGCGGCCAAGGCGTGGAACTGGATCAAATCGCTGTTCGACGACTCGCTGAATCTGGAGGCGGAGAACCAGCTCGTCGAGGCCGAAAAGCAGGCCGCCATCGCGCAGATTGAGGATCGCCAAAAGCGCGATCTGGCCCGCCGGGAGGCGCAGCGTCAGGCCGAGCGGACCAGCGCCGCGGCGATTCACGACGCCACGCTGGCCGAGATCGGCCGGGCGAACCTCGACAAGCACCGCGCGCTCGACGCGGAATACGCCGCCCGCATGGCCGTCAATGAGCAGGATCTCGCCAAAGCGCGGCAGGAATGGCGCGACGCCATCGGATCGGCCAGGAAGAAGCGTGAAGCGAAGGAGGCCGACGACGGGCCCGGCGCGCTGGAAGGCCCGGACGCGATCATCGACAAGGCCCGCGAGGCGCTGGACGGGCTGGGCGACATCGGCGGATTGATCGGAGAGCAGGCGGCGAAGATCGGCGTCAAGGGCACGTTCAACGCCGCGGCCATTCGAGGCCTGGCCGCCGGGGACGCCGCGGATCGGACGGCGAAGGCCACCGAGGAGATGGCGAAGAACACCAAACGACTCGTCCAGGCCGCCAGCGCCGGCGGGCTGACGTTCGAATAGCACGGCTCGTCACGACGAAGCCGAAGGCGGAGACGGAATGCCCACGTCGCTGACCGAAAAACACGACAGCCGTCGCATCGCCACCGATCCCGAAGGCGCCGCCCAGTCGGCCGAGTTCGTCTACACGCTCACCGGCGTGGCCGACGAGAGCAGCGCCCGCATCTTGGCGACCAACTCCACCGACTCCACCTACGACGGGCTGATCCGCAAGTCGATCACGCTCGAGCCCGTGTGCATCGACACGGCCAACCTGGGCGCGTGCCTCTGGGAGGTCACCGTCCAGTACGGCGAGAAGGACCGCCCGGAGAGCGGCGATCCGTCGACCTTCAGCTTCGACACCGGCGGCGGAACCCAGCACGTCACCCAGAGCCTTCAGACGGTTAATCGCTACGCGCCCACGGGCAAGACGGCGCCGGACTTCCACGGGGCGATCGGCGTCACGCACGACAACGTCGAGGGCGTGGACATCACCGTGCCGGTGTATCACTTCTCCGAGACGCACTACCTGGCCGACAGCCAGGTCACGCCGGCCTACCGCGGCGCGCTGTTCTCGCTCACCGGCAAGGTCAACAATGCCGCCTTCAAGGGCCTGGCCGCCGGGGAGTGTCTGTTCCTCGGCGCGGCCGGCTCGAAGCGGGGCGCCGACGATTGGGAGATCACCTTCCGGTTCGCGGCCAGTCCGAATCGCACGGGGGTCACCGTCGGGGAGATCACCGGCATCGACAAGGCCGGCTGGGAGTACCTGTGGGTCCGCTACGCCGACGCCGAGGACGCGACGGCCAAGGCGATCGTCAAGAAGCCGGTGGCGGCGTACGTGGAGAAGGTCTATGAGGAAGGTGACTTCAGCGCGCTGGTAATAGGAGTGTAGAATCCCAGTTACGAGGAAGCCCTTTTCCGCGGAATCGAAACACAAGAGGAGCGTCGATATGACCATCGTCGGCAACTTCCACGAGGGCAGCCGGGCAGAATACTTGGCGATGTACTTCCTCAGCAAGGTGGGGCTGGTTGTTCCCGTCCCACGGCAATCGGACTACTTCGGCGTTGATTTCATTGTACATCTCATCAAGCCCCAAGGTCCTAACCTACTTCCCACGGGAAGATCCTTTGCTGTGCAGGTGAAGTCCAACGAACGCCCCATTGCGTTCTCAAAAGACCAGTTGCCATGCTTGTGGTCAATGGGCATCCCTTTCTTTGTGGCCGTCGTGTCACAAAGCGACCTTGAGTTCTCTCTATATCCAGCACTCGCACGTCTTAATTTCCTATGGTTGGTGGGGCCTGATCACCCGTTCTCGCTTTCCGTGGGCGGCGCGCCAGAAGACCTGTTTGCCAGAAGCTGGCCAAACCACCAAGTGAAGACGGGACCGGCTGTGGTCCAGCTCCGCCCCGAAGAAATGGAGGCGACAAGCACCGCAGCTGGAGCACGGCAGATGTTCTACGAAGTCATGGATGCTTGGCTTACTTTTGAAGAAGTGTCCCTGTCATGGAGGGCGCAGGATATACCGATCGTCGAGAATCCGAAGGGCTATGAGACTAACAAGGCGCCCGATACGGACCAACGAGAAAGGCGAGCCTACGCGAACCCAACTACTCTTCCCGACATCTGCCGTGCTGTGGAAGGTCCCATGTTCTCGCTGGGGTTCTACTTGCACGACCTCATCAGGCGGGTCGAAGAGGGAGAAATCTATGTTTCGCCGAAGTTGCTTGAGCAAGCCGAGTCGTTAGACAGAGCAGTTCAAGCGGTCAAGAACGGCACAAGGTCGCTTCTACGGTGGTACTCTCCCGAGAAACCGATATGACAGAGGCGCTCAAGAGAGTCCAATCCGGCGATCCGCTGGTCATCCCGGCCGCGACGTACAACACCTTCATCGACGCCGCGCAGGATTACCGCCAGCGAACGCGCCACCTCGGCCGACATCGTCCTGGTCCGCAACGACAGCAGCGCCGCCCGCGACCGCTTCGACGTGCTGGGCGTCGACCCCGCCGTCGTCACGCCGACGGGCGACCTCGACGCCTTCAAGGATCGCGTCGCCCTCGCCGGCGTCACGCCGTCGGCGAGCCAGCACACCGGCCGGTGTCGAACGAGCCACCACCGCCGAGGTCCAGCGCCGCTTCGCTCTCTGCAGGATGTGCGAGCACGTCCGCGACGACGGCTTCGCGTGTGAGCTCCATTGTCAGGGCTGCTTCGGGCGGTGGAGGGCGAAAGCGAGCAGTGCTTGTGCGGATGGCCGGTGGTGAACGGATCACGGCAGTCAAACGCCACGGTTGCCATGATCTGCGATGCGTGTCGTCACCGTTCGACTCGGACACCTGCAACGTCACCACTTTTGTGAGCCGGCCGAGGGCGGTTGCCTGGCGGGCGGATCCGAGACCACCTTGCAGTCGGGCAGGTGTTTGGCCAGCCAGGCCGCATCGTCGGCAGAGACGTTCTCGCAGCGCCGCACGTCGAGCGCCTTGAGGTGAGTCAACTGCGAGAGCGGCGGGACGTAGACCACGCCCGAGCCGCTGAGGTTCAGCGAGGTGAGGGTCCGCGAGAGCGCTTCCAGCGGGGCGACGTCCTCGACGGCCTTGCATCCGGAGAGATTTAGACTTCGCAGGCCGGTCAGACGCGACAGCGGTCTCAGGTCCGCCGCCTTGACGCAGCCGGCCAGATTCAGCGTTCGCAACCGCCGCAATCGGCCGACGGGCGAGAGGTCTGTGACGTTCCGCGCCCCGGCGATGTTCAGGGCCGTCAACTTCGACAGGCCGCCCAGGTCGGATACGTCCTTCACGGTCAGGCCGGTCAGCGTGAGCGAGGTCAGGTTCGGCAGGCGGGCGAGCGGGGAGAGATCCCTCACACCGGAGGCGTTGCGAAGCTCCAGCGTCTTCAGTTGCCGCAAGTGCGCGATCGGGCGAAGGTCGGTGATCCTGCCGGCCGTGCCGGTCTGCCGGTACGTCAGGCGGGTCAGGTCCGGATGGGCGGCCACGAACTCGGCCAGCTTCAGGTCGGTCATCTCCCCGCCCTCGCCGGAGACGGCCCGCGGGGCGGAACGCCTGTCCGGTGAATCCGGGCGCTGCGGCGGGTCGGGAACGCGACCGCCGACCTTGTTCAGCCCGAGCGCCGCGCGCATGGCCAGCGGGTCGTCGCGGGACTCGTGAAGCTCGAAGAACCGCAGATAGAACGTTCGCGCTCGAGCGGCCATGAGCTCTCGGCCGCCGACGCCCGCGCGGTCGACCAGGCCGACGTACCACTCGGCCAGGCGCAGGGCCGTCTCCGCGGAGAGCTTCTCCCGCGGCTGGGCCGCGAGAGGAACGTTCGTCCTCGTCTCCTCGTCCGGCGCGGCGTCAAGGTACTCGACCGCCCCGGCCGGGTCGTCCAGCTCGATGAGACGGAGCGTCAGCATCCGTCGACGAATGTCGGCATCGGCGGGGTTCTCATGAAGCCGGGCGGCAAGCGCATCGGCCTTACGAACCGACTCGACCCGCGCGGCAAAGGCCGGCAGGCGTTCCCTGATCGCCTCGAGCTTCGGGAAATCCTTCTCCTCGGCGAGTTCGAGGGCCTTCCGCCAGGCCTCGGCCGCTTCGGTGAAACGCCGGGCCGACGTGCCCAGTTCAGCGGCCTCCGTCCAGGCCGCCACGAGATGCTGTCCGTCTGCGCGAAGCCCGCTCCCGCTGTACACCCGCTGACACAGGGCGGCGCGCCTGAGAGCGCAGTCGAACCGCCGGTCGGGAACCTTCTCGGCCAGCACATCCAACGCTTCGAAGGCGATCGTGACGCCGCCTGAAACGTCCGCGGCCAGGTCGTGGGCCGTCTCGCACATCGCCGTCACGAGCTCCGGGCCGAGCCGGGCCGTCCGGGCGGATCGGATCAACCGGCCGGCCAGTTCCAGGTCGTCCGCGCCGTCGGGCGTGGCCCGAACGCGTCGGACGTCGGGGCCGTAGAGCTTCTCGAACGCCGCCAGGACGCCGGCGGTGGAGTAGATCGGGTCGCCGAGGAAGTGTGT
>CAZADC010000288.1:4637-5293 GCA_964483755.1 uncultured Planctomycetaceae bacterium
GCTCGCGAAGAACCGCATCGCCCCGGCCGTCGGCGATGTACTGCGCCAACTCCTTGCCGGCCGGCGACGCCTCGGGCGAGACGTACAGCATCAACCGTCGGGCCAGCGGATACGTGCCGTCCTTGACCGTCTGGGCGTTGACCGGCACGGATTCCGACGGCGGACCGAGCGGGACGATCCTGATCGTCCGGCCGGCGGATGCCGTCGCGGCGGCGCCGACGAAGCCGATCCCGCCCGGATCGCCCGACAGGGACTTGAGCACGTCGGGCGAGCTCTTCCTGCGGACGAGCATCCGGCACTTGCCGGCCGGGAGAACCCTCTCGTGGAACAGCGCCGCGGCCGGATCGTCGAATGCCGGACCGTAACGCCGGATCGGACGCCTCGGTCCGCCGAAGACGGCCCAGTCGGTCGCCTCGCCGGAGAAGATGGCCTTGAGCTGGTCCAGCGTGAGCGATTCGACGCCGACGCGCTCGTGAACGACGACCGCGACGGCCAGCGCCCCGACCAGATGCTCGGCGGGGGCGAGTGACTCCCATCGGGCGCGGAAGTAGCCGAGATCGTCCGCGGCCACGGGCCCGAAGCAGAACATCGCGTCGCGTCCGACCAGAAGCGCCCCGGCCGCCGCCGGGGGACTGTCGACGCGGACGTAGTCCAGG
>CAZADC010000289.1:0-5261 GCA_964483755.1 uncultured Planctomycetaceae bacterium
GGTCGGCCCGGTCAGACGCCGCGCGCTGCGAAGGGCCGCCGCTTCAGCGATGGTGGTCTCTCGCCCGGGCGCGACGCCGGTGCTCCGAACGTGACCGACGATGCGCGCCGGCGGCCTGGCTGGCGACAGAACGTCCGGCACCATCGGACCGGCGGCAGCTCGTTGTGATGCGTCCCGCGCGGATTTCTCCCTGCGGGAAGAGCCGGTCGCGTCGAGGAGCGTCATCGGGGCGGGTGACGAAGGCTCGTCGGCGACTGCGAGCTCCGGCTTGAGCGCCTTCGCGGCCGTCAGGTCGAGCAGGTCGCCTGACCGGTCCTGCAGCAGGTCGTCGTGCGGCCCGCTTGTCGGTTCCGTGTCCGTCTCGGTCACCTGAAGAGTGTCAGAAAGCACGGAGTCCTGCTCTGCGAGATCGCCGGAGGACGTCATCATCGCCCCGACGCTGCTCGTCTGCCCGACGTGGTTGATGAGGATGTTCAGGTCGCTGACCCCGTCACCGCCGCCGGTCAAGGGATTCTCGCCGTAGTCCACGTCGCCGTCACCATCGAAGTCGCCCATCTGCCAGGTGGCTCCGGACGTGGTGCCCACGTGGGAGATCAGGATGTTCAGGTCGCTGACTCCGTCGCCCCCGTCGGTCAGGGGGTTCTCGCCGTAGTCGACGTCTCCGTCAAGGTCGGCGTCCCCGGGGATGGCGACGGTGACGCTGATCGGCTCGGAGTCCACGGCCGCCCCGCCCACCAGCGCCGAGGCGATCAGCTGAACCTGGCCGGTCGTCGGCGGCTGCCAGACCACGCTATAGGGCGCGGTGGTGTCCGTGTCGATCAGCATGCCGCCGGCGTAGAACTCCACGGCCGTGACGTCCATCGGATCGGACACGTCGGCCGAGACGGCGACGTCCATGCCGCGCCCGACGATCGCGCCGTCAGCAGGGGCCGTGAGCGTAACGGTGAGCTCCGGCACCGGCTCCTCGTAGGCCCCCATGTCGAAGGCGAGGCCGTCCGGACGCACGTTTCCGTTCAGGTCCACGTGGACGCCGATGTCCGCCACGGCGTCGACCGAGTCGCTGCCCTCGTGGAGCCGGTAGTCGCCCCCGGCCGCGTTGGCGAACTGCGGATCGGAGCTGATGGAGTTGGTCGCCTGTCCGACCGCCGAGCCGCCGTAGAGGTCGCCGGTCGTGTCGTAGACGTTGTTGCCGTCGAGAATCGGCGTGCCGCCGGAGGTGGCGATCTCGGTTCCACCGTTGAAGGCGACGATGCTGTTGCGGATTCGCGTGTCGCGCGAGTCGGCGCCCAGAGCCTTGTTGTACACGCCGCCCTGGTTGTCGGCGATGGTGCTGTGGGCGATGTCCAGGCCGTACTGCGGCGCCTCTCTGTTGCCGCTGGCGTAGACGGCGTAGGTGCCCGCCGGGCCGTCGTTGTCGTGAATCAGTACGTTCTCAAGCGAGAACGGGCCGCCCCAGAACCCGCTGGAGCCGACGGCCGAGGCCTGGGACGCGGCGTAGTTGCCGTACATCTCTGTCCGGGTCACGGCGTTGCGCCACCCGCCGTAGGTGAAGGCGACGGCGCCGCCGAGCCCGCTCGCCGTGTTGTTGCTGAACACCGACTGGTCGATCAGCACGCCGTATGGGGTGTTGGTCTCGAAGCCGTTGGTGGCATTGATGGCTCCGCCGTCGCCGCCCGTCGCCTCGTTTCCGTCAAAGACGCAGTTCCGGACCAGCGTGTCGGTGTCGTCGTAGTACCGCCCGAGCTGGATTGCACCGCCTCCCGTGGCGGCCGTGTTGTTGTAGAACTCGGCGTTCGTCACGTAGGCGGCCGTGTTGTTGTAGCTGCTTCGGATCTTCAGCGCCCCGCCGCTGGCGCCCGATTCATTGTCCTCGAACAGGCAGTCGTTGACGTATCCGACGGAGTTATAGTCGTCTCCGTCGTACGAGTTGGCGAGGCTCACCGCTCCGCCGTTGGTGGACGCGCTTCCGTTGCGGAACGTAAACCCGTCGATGAGCACGCTGACGCTGCGCCCGCCGCTCCACAGCGCCCGCGAGGCGCTCTGGGGATCGAACGTGGTGGATCGCGGCGTGCGGGTCTCCCAGTCGAACACGTCGCCGGAGGCCCAGCCGGCGTACCCGCCGTAGACGTTCATCGAGGAGATGATCTGGATCCCGTCGGCACCGAAGTCCTCGACGCTCCGATTGTACAGGCCGTCGGCGACGTATACGTCCACCGTCACGCCGCCGGCGTTGGCGGCCGCGACCGCTTCGCCGAGGCTGTTGTACGGCTGGGAGGGTGAGCCGGTCTCCTCGCCCGTCCAGTTGAGGTCCACGTAGTAAGCGAAGCGCGTGTCATTCTCCTGGATGTACACCGACGCCTGGTCCGGCGTGCCGATCGTGTAGTCGCCCGGATCGAGGGTGGCCGTGATGCGCTCGACGACTTCCGCCTCGCTGTCGTCCACCGGCGTGATGGTGACGACGACCGAGCTTGCGCCGTCGGGGATGACCGCCTCGCCGGTGAGGGTCTCGTAGATGTCCTCGACTTCGGCGTTGCCGGTAGCGGCGTAGTGGACCGTCAGGTCGCCGAGCGTCTCGCTGCCCCGGCTGAACAGGAGTCCCCCGGGCGCCTCCCCTTCTTCGTAGGCGTCCCCGGTTGGCGTCACCGTCACCGTCGCCAGGTCGTTGTCGTCGATCGTTACGGCGTCCGTCTCCAGTCCGACAACGTAGCCCGGATCTTCCAGCAGCGTGACGACGACGGTTTCGTCGTCGCCCTCCACCAGCGAATCGTCGACGGGCGTGACGGATAGGGTCACGAAGCCGGCGCCGTCGGGGATCACCGCCGTGCCCGTCAGCGTCTCGTGGTAGTCGGCGCCGGCGGCCGTGCCGCCGACCTGGTAGTACACCGTCAGCGGACCGGTCGCACCCGTGCGGGAGATGCGGAACTCGCCCGGGTCCTCTCCCTGCTCGGCGGCGTCGGGGTCCGTGGCCTCCACGTTCACCGTCTCCAGGGCGGGGTCGGCGACGATGAGCGTCACGCCGATCGTCTGCGCGCGCCCGTCGTCGCTGGTGACGGTGACGCTGCCCGTGTAAGTTCCGTCGGCCAGGCCGGTGGAGTCCATCGTCACCAGCAGTTCCGCTTCCGCGCCTTCGCCGAAGACGCTGCCGGAGACGGGCTCCACGTCCAGCCAGGCCTCATCGACAGCCGCCGAGAATCCCATGGGGCTCGTGCCGGCGTCCCACACCCGCATGACGGCCGAGGCGGACTGACCGCCCGCGACCTGCCGTTCGATAACGCGGTGCGGCAGCTCGAGGATGGCGCCCGGCATCAGATCGGTGTAGGTCGCCTCGTAGCCCGTCCAGGTGTTCTCGCGCAGGACCGGCAGGTCGGTCCCGATGAACGAGACACCCCAGGAGTCGGTCGGGTCGGTCGTGCCGATATCGAAGGAATTGCCGCGAATGATCGTATTCGAGACGGCGTCGGCAGGCCCGTTGAAGGTAACGCCGTATTTCGGACCGACGGCCGTGGTGTGCTCGAAGACGCTCAGGTCGACCCACGTGTCGGGATTCGAGCCGGCGCTTCCGCCGAGGCGGAACCCGTCGAGCATCACGCCGTCCATGTCGTTGCCGCGGAAGACGTTGCCCAGCAGCTTCTTGCCGTGGTCCGGGGCGGCCCCGATCAGGTGTACGCCCCATCGCGTGTCGATGAACTCGTTATTGGCGTACAGCCCGAAGTAGGCCGGCTTGTTCGTGTACGTCGGGGTGTCGGGGGTCCCCCAGACGCTGATCCCGGTGCGGATCTGGTGGAACGTGTTCCCGTCCGCGATGAAGTCGATCGCGCCCTCGAACGGCTGGACGCCGGAGGAGGCGATGTGGCCTTCCGACGTTGCGGCCCGATCCTTCGCGTCGAGATAGTTGTCGTAGACGGCTACCTGCGCGGTGGTCCGCACAAGCACGATGCGACTGCTGGTGTCCGGTATGACGTTCCAGGGCGTCGTGACGGTGAGGGTATCGCCGTTGAAGCTCTCGATCTCGCGGGACTGTCCGACGCCCTTGCCGTCGATGATCGTCACCCATGCCGTCAGACCTCCCGACAGGTTGGCGGCCGTGACCGTCTCGGCGGTTGCCGAAACGACCGTTCCTTCGTACTCCACCCGGTTGCCTTCCCACATGAACTGCTCGCCGGTGTTCTGGTTCCAGAAGCCCGGGCGGACCGTCATGTCGGTGGACGTGTTGTTCCCGAAGTAGATCTTCTCGTTGCTGCCCCACAGGCCGGCGCCGGTGTACCATCGTCCCTGCGCCCAGCCGGAGCCGGAGCTGTCGTCGGAGTTGTCGAAGTCCTGGGCGGTGGAGTTGATCATGCTGATCTGCGTGCCGCCCCAGGAGTAGAGGAAGTTGTTGGCGTCGTTTCGCCCATAGAAATCCACGCCGTCGAGCAGAACCTGGCTCGCGGTGCCCTGGAAGCTCGCGGCGCCGATGATTTCCGTATCGACGAAGTGAATCCGGGTGCAGCTGTGGATGTCGAACGTCGGGTTCAGGTGGGCGTCCAGGCGGGCGTCGACAAGGCGGAACTCATTGGTGCCGCGCAGGTTGAGCGCGTAGGAGAAGGATACGCCGTTGGTATCCAGCGTCATGCCGGCGATCTCGCCGCCGCTGTGGGACCCCTGGAAGAAGTAGTCGCCCCCGGTCCACGCCGCCGCCCGGATGGTCGTCAGGTCCATCCCGTCGCCCGCCATGCGCATGTTCACCGCGTTGGGCAGATCGCTGCTGATGTTGTACGTCCCCGCCGGGAAGTAGAGCGTGTTGCCCGTGCCGGCGTTGGCGCTGATGGCGCTGGCGATCGCGCTGGTGTCATCCGTCGCTCCGTCGCCGACGGCGCCGTAATCTTTCACGTTGACCGTCACGCCCGACCGGATCGGGCCGTCGTTGACCGTCAGGCTCACCGGGTCCGACCAGCCGTATTCCCCTCCGTGCCCGTTGTGCACCCAGATTTCGTATGTGCCGTCGGGGAGGTCCGACGGCACGACGAAGTCCACCTTGTACGGGTTGACGTTCGTCACGGTCGCCCACTGGCCCGCCCCCGTGGTCGGCTGGATGTACACCCACGAATCGACCGTGCCGTTCCCGTGCGAGAGGTTCCGCCCGTACACGCTCGCCGTCTCTCCGGCCACATCAGATAGGTGGACCAGGGCGCCAGGCCCTCCGGCAGCGTCACGGCCGCCTCGTAGCCGTCGAGTCGTTGAATGTCCGCCTCCAGCGTCGCGCCGTTGCCGGCCGTCGTCTG
>CAZADC010000290.1:0-5239 GCA_964483755.1 uncultured Planctomycetaceae bacterium
TTGCGGCCCAGGTCTTCGATCTTGCGGCGGTCCTCGTCGAACAGCTTCAAGATGCACCCGGCCGTATCGGCCGCCTGCAGGGCGGTCTGTTCCACACCCTCCAGGAAGAACCGCAGCCAGCCGAGCCAGTCGCACTTGATCCGCACCGCATCAAGGCGGTCGTAGTACTCCTGGCGGTGCTGCTTGAAGAACAGGCTCAGGTAGAGCAGCGGTTCGGCCAGTGCGCCCTCGGCGCAGAGGATCAGCGTGATCAGCAGTCGGCCCAGTCGGCCGTTGCCGTCGAGGAAGGGATGGATCGTCTCGAACTGCACGTGCGCCAGAGCCGCCTTGATCAGCACTGGCGTTCGGCTGGGCTGATCGTGCAGGAACTGTTCGAGGTTGCTCATGCATTCGGCCACGTTGTCGGGCGGTGGCGGAACGAACCGGGCGTTGCCCGGCCGGGTGCCGCCCAGCCAATTCTGGCTGCGTCGGAACGAACCGGGCGTCTTGTCGCTGCCGCGTCCCTTCGACAGCAGCACCTTGTGCATTTCGCGGATCAGGCGGAGCGACAGGGGGAAGTCATCCTCCCGAAGCCGCTTGAGCCCGTGGTTCATGGCTGCGACGTAGTTGCTGACCTCCTGCACGTCGTCCAGCGGCACGCCCGGGGCCAGGGACTCCTCATGCAGCAGCAGGTCGGAAAACGACGACTGGGTGCCCTCGATCTGCGAGGACAGCACGGCCTCTTTGCGGACATAGAAGTACAGGAACAGCGAGACGTCCGGCAGGAGCGTCGTGACCCCGTCGAGCCGGCCGAGGGCGCGGTTGGCCTTCTCGATCAGATCATGGTCCTTGCTCGCCAGCGTGATTGGAGGGTCCGGCGGCAGCGGATTCGGCACGAAGGCCTTGAAGGATTCGCCCGCTGTCGATGTCGTGATGTAGGTGCCCGTCGCTTTCATAGCGTTCGCCTTTGTGAAAGCCCGCTTGAATAGCGGTCGTCGCTAATCAAGGATACGTCCACAACCTTTACTAGTCAACAGGTTTTCGAAGGCGATCTTGCAGAGCTCGGGGGACAGAGTTCGTAGTTCGGAGGACATCATACTCAATTATCCTCCTGCGGCCTCGGACCGGGCTTCTTGGGCACGAGATCCTGGCCCAGCAGCCGCCCCACGTGCTGCAGGAAAGGACGCTCGCCAAGAGGCCTGCCCGTATTCTCGTGGAGACGAAGCGACGCGGCAAGGGCCGCGTCGTCCTCATCGCGCGGATACTCGCGCCACCGGCACACCCACGCGGCCGTGAGGTCCCGAAGCCATGCCCCCTCGGCCAACGCGTCCTTCCTATGCCCGGCCACGTGCGCCGCCGCACTCGACCACGACCAGTCCTCGGCCCGCTCGACCAGCCCCGCCTTCACCGGGTTGCGTTCCTTGTACCTCGTGGCCGCCAGCAGATACGGCTCGTCCATCACGAACGAACCGAACCGGCCCTGCCACAGATGACCTCGCCACCCCTCGCGGAAGTTCACCCGCCGCGTGTACCGACGATAAGCCTCGCCCACCGCCCGGCACAACGCATCCTCCGACGGCGGCACGACGATCAGGTGAACGTGGTTCGGCATCAGGCAGTAGGCCCACACCCGCACCCCGTGGCGGACGCACCACTCCTTCATCAACGACAGGTAGGCGCGGTAATCGTCAGGGCCGAAGAAGACCTCCTGCCGGCGATTCCCACGCTGCGTCACGTGATGCGGCATCTCAGGGACAACGACTCTTGCGATTCGTGGCATGAACGGAATCCCATCCACGCAGAGCCGGTGGGGGCAAGAGTTATGTACGGCGTCCCCAGAACCCTGGCGTCTCCAGAACCCCCCGTGGGCCTCCTGATGCCACGAAACACGCCTGAACCACAGACATGTGCCGCATTGCCGGCCGGTTTGCCGCGCAAGACCGACGGCTGGTTAAGGCAAAGAAAATCTTTCATCTTTTCTTGACAGCTACGTGTAACTCTCGTTACGCTCTTCGGGTTGTACCCATCCGGGCAGATCAGTTCCCATCCGTTTCGAGCAGTCACAGTGGGCTCCTGCGAGCGAACCGCGTCGTTCGGCATAAGCCCGGGGCAAGTGGCCCACGCGTCACGAGCAATGAGTCCGCGTTGCACGCAGTTCTTTCCATAGACCGGGACAGCATGCGCGCCCGGCGCGCGGCAGCCCCTCAGCGCAAAGGAAATTGCAGATGAGACGCCCCCCAACGAACCCTGCCCCACTCCTTCGCCCCAGTCTCGAGATGCTGGAGCCCCGACTGTTGTTGTCGGGTTCGCTGCCGGACCTCGCGTCGATCGCGACGCCGGCCGACGACCCGACGCTGCCGGTGGCGTTCGACGACTTCTCCCCGCCGGTGGACTCGGCCGTCACGCCCGACGCCGACTCGCCGCAGTTCGCCGAGTGGACCCGCACGGTCGACGTGCTCGACACGCTGTCGATCAGCGGGTATCAGCTTTCGGACTACACCGGGAACGACGCCGGCAAGGACACGCGCTTCCACGTATTCGGGCAGACCACCAGCGCCAACGACGTCACCGCCGACGGGCTGATCCAGCGCCTCGACGGGGACCTGGCGGCCGTGACGCTGGACTCGTCGCTGCCGACATGGTCGGCCTATATGATCTGGGGCGAGAACGCCGAAGGCGTCGGTCGGCCCGTGATGATCAACACGACCGAAGCGTGGTGAGTGGGCCCGGAGAACGCTGCCGTCGGCGACACGGTGGCGGTCTACGGGCGGAACCTGTCTCACGACAACGGCACGACCGACTCATGGGTGTACATCCAGCCCAGCGGCGGTTCGGGGCAGTGGGCGACGGTGACGAGCGTGAACCCCTACCAGGTCGAGTTCACCGTCCCGGCGGGCCTGTCCAACGGGACGTACGACATCTGGATCCACAACGGTCACGGCGGCGAGTACGGCTGGAGCGAGGCCGGCGAACTCACGGTGGTGACGGACATCGACTGGTCGTTGGGATCGACGGTCGACGTGACGGCCGCCCCGTACAACGCCACCGGCGACGGCAGTACCGACGACAGTTCCGCCATCCAGAGCGCGCTGAGCGCGTGTTCCTACGGCGACACCATCTACTTTCCGGCCGGGACGTACATGGCCAGTCAGCAGTTCAATCCGCCGGCGGGTGTTCGCTGGCTGGGCGCGGGGATGAACTCTTCGACCATCAAGCTCAACGGCAGCTTCAGCACGCCCAACTACTGTCTGATCTTCGGAGGCGGCAACAACGTCGAGTTCAAGGACCTCGGCCTGGACGCCAACGGCAACCTCAACGGGTATCTGAACCAGTTGATCTACCAGCGTGGTCGCACGGACGTTCGGTACACGAACGTGAAGATCTCCGCCCAAGGCTACAAGTGCTTCGATTTCCACACGGCGAGGCGGGTGTTCCTTGACGGCTGCGAGATCATCGGCCAGCAGACCTACCTCGGTCAGGCCAGGCAGATCTTCGTGGACGACTGCGACTTCTACGGCACGAACGACGCGAACGTGCTGCTCGAGGGCTGGGGCGCGCAGTACATCAGTATGACCGACTCGACCGCCCAGGACTACGACAACTCGAACCCGAACTCCGGCGCCGGCTGGGCGCAGGGCCGATGGTTCTCGGGCAACAACGTCTGGGGCTCGAACCGCTACCAGTATTTCGGAGGCAACACCTCGACCGACATGACCGTCCGCGAGGGCTTCTGGAACCAGAACACGGGCGAGCAGTTCATGTGGGAAGGCTGCAGCACGTCCTTCGACGACACCGCCACGTCCGCGACGTCCACCACGGTGACCTTCGGCAGCGACATCGGCGAGGGATGGGCGAACGAGTTTTACTCCGTCGTCATCATCTCAGGGAGAGGCATTGGCCAGACCCGGCATATCAGCGAGATCGACGAAGCCACCGACACGCTCACCGTCGAGACGCCCTGGAATGTCACCCCCGACGCCACCAGTCGACTGGTGATCGGCAAGTACACGGATCGCGTCGCCGTCTACAACAACTCCCTCGACGGCAAGGAACGGGCGGTCACCAGTGAGACGCATATTGCCTCGGTGGGCATCGAGCCCTACGGCGGTACGACGAACTTCGTCGCCGCCAACAACACGATGACCTCGGTGCGTCAGGGCGTCTCCAATTGGGCCATGGCCAACAGCCTGGGCGAGGGGATGGCGGTCCAACCCAACTACTTCAACCTGTTCACCGACAACACCGTTGATTACAGCCGCATCGGGGCGCACGACGTGTTCGCCTACTGGACGGACTCGAACTCGGCGTCGGGCACAGCCTTGCTGGGCAACACCTACCGCGACAACTACTTCGAGGACCAGGAGGACTACGCACTGGGCATCTACAAGCACTGGAACAGCACCGACGTGCCGGTGAACCTGACGGTCTTCGAGCACAACGAGGCGCTCAACATCCCGCTGGCGCTGAATCTCGTCGCCCAGGCGGCCGACGGGTATGTGACCAACCCGATCGCTTACCACAACGACTTCGACCGGGGCACGGCGACCTACTCCGGCTCGGCGGCGGTCGACCTGCACTCCGACCAGGAAATCGCCTTCCGGAACAACACGTACACCGGCTTCGAGACGACCTACGACGGATCGAGCCCGGGCGCCGTGCTCGAGGCCCCCTACCGCGTGTTGGAGGCCTCGGCCGAGTACGGCGACAATCAGGACACCGCGATGCTGCGGGTGTGGAACTCGGGCACGAGTTCGCTGAGTTGGTCCGTCAGCGACGACGCAGCCTGGCTGACGTGCTCGCCCACGAGCGACTCCGTCTCCGACGAGACGGGCTACGACGACATCACCGTCACCTGCGACGCCGACGGGCTCAGCGACGGCGATTACACCGGCACGATCACGCTCACCGGCGGCGGGGACACCATCAAGGTCACCGTCAACTTCAACGTGTACCATGATCCGACATTCACAGTGGCCTTCCCGAACGAGGGCTTCGAGAGCGGCACGGGGACGAACGCCGACGACTGGGCCGAACTCGCCGGCGCCGTTCGCGACAGCGGCAACCCCGCCGAGGGTTCCTACGCGATGTTCCTCGACAGCCCCGGCGACGGCCATGCCGAGGCGCGATACTCGTCCCCGGGCTGGGGCACGTGGGACCACACGTGGACCGGCGCGACCACCGGCAGCGTCAACGCCCGCCCCGGCACGGCCTACGAGTACAGCCTCCAGGCCGCCAACGCCAACGCGGGCTCGGCGACCCT
>CAZADC010000291.1:0-5217 GCA_964483755.1 uncultured Planctomycetaceae bacterium
GGGTTGACCCGCTCGCTGATCCTCATAGTACGCGCAGGTGGAAGCCGCCATCGACGTTGATCACCTCGCCGGTGGAGAACTTCAGCTCGCCCCGGGCGCAGCATGCGACGGCGCGGGCGATGTCGTCGGGCTGTCCCCAGCGCCGGATCGGCGTGAGCCCCTCGCCGATGAGCTTGTCGTACTTGTCCTTCACCACCGACGTCATGTCGGTCATGATGATCCCCGGGCGGATCTCGTAGACGCCGATCCCGTCGTCGGCCAGCCGCGCGGCGAACAGCTTCGTCGCCATCGACACGCCCGCCTTGGACAGGCAGTACTCGCCGCGCGACGGGCTGGCCGTGTAGGCGCTCATCGACGAGATGTTCACGATGCACATCCAGGCGTCGTCGCCGTCAGCCCGGCGCCGGAGCATCCGGTTCGCCACCGCCTGGGTGAGGAAGTACGGGCCCTTCAGGTTGATGTTCATCACGCGGTCGTAGCTCTCCTCGCCCGCCTCGAGGATGTCCGCGCGAACCTTCGGCGCAACGCCGGCGTTGTTGACCAGCACGTCAAGACGGCCGAACGTCTGCTCGATGCGCTCCAGGGCGACCGCCCGGTCGTCCGCGGCCGACACGTCGCCGACCAGGGCGAGCCCGCGGCGTCCGGCGTCCTCGACGGCCTTGACGATATCCGTCGCTTCGAGCACGTCGAACACGGCCACGTCGAACCCGGCGTTCGCCAGCTCGACGGCGATGGCGGCGCCGATGCCTCGGGCCGCGCCGGTAACCAGGGCTGCAGGCGTATCGCTCATGGAAGGACCTCCGCGCTTGCCATTGGGGTCGAAAACGGCGATTATCCCGATGTCCGGCGCCGCTGTCAAAGCCGCTCGCTCCGGCCGGCGGGCTTGCCCGACGCCGGGCGATCCGGTAAATTCAAGGCCGGGAAGGACGTACCACAGGAGCAGAGGCAGGCGATGACGCAGACCCCGACGGAAACAGGCGGCAGCGGCAAGGGACAGGCGTTCTTCGACCGCGCTGACGAGGTCGCCGAGACGGGCAACTGGGACTTCGCCATCGAGCTCTACCTCGAGGGAATCTCCCGCGAGCCGGACAACATCGAGCGCGGGCACCAGCCGTTGCGCAACGTCGCGCTGAAACGCAAGGCCCAGGGCGGCAAGGGCCCGGGGATGATCGAAAAGGCCAGGCGCGGCGGCGGCAAGGAGCCCCTCGACGCCCTGATCAACGCCGAGTACCTGCTGTCGAAGGAGCCGGGCTCGGCGACCCATCTGTTCAAGATGCTCAAGGCGGCCCAGGAGCTCGATCTCCACGACCTGGCGCTGTGGGCGTGCGACCTGCTGCTCGAGATGCAGAAGCAGGCGCAGAAACACAACAAGAAGATTCTCCTTGCGCTGACCGAGGCCTACCACGACATCGAGGAATACGGCAAGGCGATCCAGGCGCTCCAGATGGCGATCGAACTGGCGCCCAGCGACGGCGAGCTGGCGGCCGCCATGCAGGACCTCTCGGCCAAGTACACCATCAAGAAGGGCCGCTACAGCGAAGAGGGCGATTTCACCAAGTCCGTCAAGGACATGGACAGGCAGAAGGAGCTGATGCAGCGCGACGCGATGGTCAAAGGCGCCGACTACCTGAACCAGCAGGTCGAGCAGGCCCGCCGGGAGTACCTCGAAGACCCCGCGCAACCGGGGAAGATCAACGCCTACGTGGACGCCCTGCTCAAGCTCGAGGACCCCGCCTACGAGAACGAAGCCGTCGACGTCCTCGACAAGGCCTACCAGGACACCGGCGCCTACCAGTTCGCCATGCGGAAGGGCGATATCCGCATCGCCCAGTTCTCCCGCCGCAGCAGGAAGCTCCTCGCCGGCGGCGACAAGGACGCCGCACAGAAGGCGCTCCGCGAGCAGCTCGAATTCGAGCTGAAGGAATACGCCGAGCGCGTCAAGCACTACCCGACCGACGTTGCGCTGAAGTACGAGCTCGGGCGGCGGCACTTCATGGCCGGGAACTACGACGATGCGATCGGCATGCTTCAGCAGGCTCAGCGAGACCCCCGGCGGCGGATTCGGGCGCTGAGCTATCTCGGCCAGGCGTTCGCGCGCAAGGGCTGGCGCCAGGAGGCGGCTGAGACGTCCGAACGCGCGCTGGAGGAGGAGCTCGGCGAGGACGCGGCGAAGGAAATCCGCTACAATCTCGCCGAGGTGTACGAGCAGATGGATCGCCTGCGGGAGGCCGAGGAGCAGTACTCCGACGTCGCCCAGATGGACTACAACTACAAGGACGTTCGCCAGCGCCTCGAGAAAGTGCGCAAGCGCATCGCTGAGCAGAAGGGCGGCGAACCGCAGCAGGGATGACCCGTCGCCGGCCCGCGGATGCGGCGAAGTGTCCGGCAACCCTCGTCAATGGAGCAACACATGGCCGCGCGCGGCATCTCGATCTCGCAGATTCAGGACGTCACCGTCGTCAACTTCCAGCAGAGCTCGATTCTCGATTCCGCCGCCGTCGAGGCGATCGGCGAATCGCTCTACAAGCTGGTCGACGAGCAGGCGCGGCGCAAGATCGTCCTCGACTTCACGCCGGTCCGCTTCCTGTCCTCGTCGATGCTCGGCGTGCTGATCGCCCTGCAGAAGAAGGCGCGCACCATCAAGGGCAAGATCGTACTCTGCGGACTCCGTCCGGAGCTGATGAAGGTGTTCAAGATCACGAAGCTCGATAAGATGCTGACGTTCGCGGACGACGAGCAGCAGGCGCTGCGCAAGTTCCACGTGCACGTCGACAGGTGACCGGGCGGGTCGTGCCGTTTCGGCCCTCCCCGCGGCCGCGAGGAGCCGACCATGAAGAAACTCGCTCAAATCTTCGTCACGGGCCTGGCGGTGCTGGTGCCCTTCGTCATCACCATCGCCGTCGTCGTCTACGCGGGGTACTGGCTGGGCATCGCCGGGCGATTCGTCCTCGACCACGCCCTGGGCGTCCAGCTCGATAGCCCCTACGCGGCCGGGGCAATCGGGACGGTGCTGATCCTGCTGATCGTCTTTGTGGTCGGGCTGCTCACGCGGTTCAGCCTGTTTCGCAGCGCGCTGGGGCTGTTCGAGGCGGTCCTCCGCCGCGTGCCGGGCGTGCGAGCCATCTACGAATCGGTCCGCGACCTCTTGAAGCTCTTCGGACACGACAAGTCGAGCATGGGTCGGGCGGTGATATACTCTCCGCCGAACATCGGGCTGGAGATTCTCGCCATCCTCACCAACGAAAGCCCGGCCGGACTCAAGCCGCCGGAGCAGGAGGAGATGGTCGCCATCTATCTGCCGCTGGCGCTGATGCTGGGCGGACCGCTCATGTACGTCCCGCGAAAGCACGTCCGCGACGCCGGCGTCTCCGTCGAGCGGGCCCTTAAACTCTGCGCCACCGCCGAGGTGGGCATGGGAAGCCAGATCGCCGCCGCGGCGACGCCCGCGGAAAGCGGCGACGACGAGCAGCGGGACGAGGCGGACTGAACCGGGCCTCCGCGACCAGGCCTGCAGGCCGAATCCCCGGCTTGCCGGGCCGGTCAACTCACCCCATCAGCCACTTGAGCAGGAGGAAGTAGCCCAGCGCCAGGCCGCCCGTGACGGCCGCGGGAACGGTGATGCGCCGGTAGACCGGGGCGAAGCTCGTCTGGAAGTAGCGATTGGACACCACGTGACACAGGTGCAGCGGGCTGAGCATCTGCCCGAGGTGCCCGAACGCGTACGCCAGCACCACGTAGGGGCGCAGCGCCTCGCCCGGCAGCGCCGTCGCGACCAGCGCGACCACGATCGGGAAGCTCGTGCCCACGAACCCCACCGCCAGGCCCGTCACCATCCCGGCGATGAAGGGCAACGCCATCACCACCACCACGACCGGCACGTCGAACTGCTCCAGCTCGTGGCCGATCCGCTCGGCCGCCCGGACTTCGTCCAGCGTGTACTGAAAGATCATCACCGTCGCCACCAGGCATGCCATGGACAGAATCTTCCCGTTGATCCAGACCCGCCGCATCTGCCGGCGGTCCAGGCGCGAGTAGCGCCACGTCCACACCAGCGAAACCGCAAGCCCCATCGAGATCGGCAGGAACGTGCTGAGCCCCTCGATCTGCGGCGGCAGCGTACCGTCGGGCAGCGCCCACAGCCCGGCCGCCGTGATGACCACGATCAGGATGATCAGCCAGATCGACGCGGTCTCCCGCACCAGCGCTCCACCGACCCGCCCCCCGGCGCCGACGGCTGCGAGATCGGCGTGGGCGCCGCGGAAGATCAGCAGCCCCCCCGCGATCATGAACAGGCCCAGCGGAAGCTGGTAGGCGATGAACTCCACGAATCCGCCGCCGGTCAGCGTGACGGCGAGGATCACGCCCGGATACAGCGGCCACCAGTGCTCCCAGACGTGCCGGAACCAGTAGTTGACGGCCGAGAGGCGCCCGCCGCTGACGTTCGCCTCTCCCGCGGCGCTGGCGACCATCGGGGCCGAGAACAGCGCCCCGCCGGGCATCGGCAGCAGTCCGATCAGCGCCGGAAGCGCCGCCATCGTCACGGCGGGACGACGGAAAAGCTGCTTGGCGAGGGCGACGATCTTGGCCATCTGTCCCCCCTCCTGCATCATGCCCGACAACCCCAGCAGCGCGATGGTGATGGCGATGAGTCCGAGCGTCCGCGGCTGAACGAGCCCCAGCGCCAGCGTGCGGACCGTGTCGCCCGCACCGAGCCCGAAGAGGACCGCCGCCGTGACGGCGCCCGCAAAGATGGCGCCCGCCAGGGGAACGCGCAGCCGCGCGAGGACCAGGATGAGCCCGAACGCGCCGAGGGTGTACGCCAGTGCGGTCATGCCGCATGTATAGACACGCCCGCCTGCGACGTCAAACGTCCAGGCGCGGGCTCCGGTTGCTCCGGACCGCGACACGCCCGCCGCGCATACGCACTGCGTCATTGCGTGCCGCAATGTCGTTCGGCGCGACGGGGCTCGCCCCTGGCGGCGGCGACAGCCCTCAGGCCGGTGCTACTGCTCGCCGCCGTCCGGGGCGGACCCGGCCGACGAGCCGGCGGCGCCGTTCGACGCGCCGCCCTTCTTTCCGACGCCCCAGCCGATCAGGAACACAATCGCGATGGCGACCACGTGTACGATCCACCATCCGAGGTTGAGGAAATGGAGCGTTTCGGGGAGGATCTCCCCGTCGCCGTTGGCGAGAATCGGCTCGATCATGTGAAACTCC
>CAZADC010000292.1:0-5206 GCA_964483755.1 uncultured Planctomycetaceae bacterium
GTCACGTCTTCGGTGCCGGCCGGGTTGACGGCGGGGCGGCCGGCTTCGTGGTCGGCCGGGTGGTCGGGCGCGTGGCCGCCTCGCGGGTTCTGCGTGCGAACTCGGCCTTGCCGTCGACCACGTCGTCGCGGAACCACCAGCGTGTCTTGATGACCTCCCCCTCCTCGTCGTACTGAACCTCCTTGCCGTGGAAGTCCCCGTCGCGGCACTGAATCTCCCGCCTGATCCGTCCGCTGTCGTAGTACTGGCGCACGAGCCCGTGAACCTCTCCGTCGCGGTACGGGATCACGCGGCGAAGCTCCTTCGTCGTCGGCCAGCGCTCCACCATCTCCCCGTGCCGCTCGTCGCCCTTGAAGGTCACCTGCCTGAGGACCGTCCCGTCGCGGGCGTACGTCCTGCTGACCCCCTCCTGGACACCGTCGACGTACGGGATCTCCGTCTGCAGCTTTCCGTCGGGGTAGTAGATCTTCACCGTCCCGTGGATCGTCCCTTCCCTGTAGGGCGTGACCTTGCGGTCGTAGGGGCGCCAGCCGGTCTCCCGCGCGAGCTCGACCTCCGGGCCGTGCCTGACGCCGTGACGCCATGTGACACGGCGTTCCAGGCGCGTGTCCCCGCCGAAATAGTGCGCCACGCCGTGGGGGCGGCCTTTCTCGTCCAGCGGGATCAGCGCGGCGATCATCTCGTCGCGCGTGGCGTAGTTCTGGTTGAAGAACGTCCCGATCACGACCTTCACCCGCCGCGGCTCGTCCATCTCCTTGCGGAACTGATCGATCCGACGGGTGAACTTCTCGGGCTTCGCCTCGTCGTCCGGGGCGAGGATGAACTCCTGCTCGCCGGACGATTTGCCCTCGGCCTCGGCGGCGACCAGGCCGCCGCCTGTCAGCAGGGCCGTCGCGATCAGCAGCAGAATGACTCTTTGCATCGGTCGCATCACCTCGTCTTACTTGTCTACCGGGTCCGGGCTTCCAGTACGCGGTAATCGTGCGGGCGGATGAACACCGGGCCGTAGATTTCCTGTCCGCGCTTCGCCCGGGCGGAGACCTTGATCAGCCCGCGATCCTCCATGTCGATCAGGGCGCGGTACTTCGCGGCGCCGCCGATCTTGTCCGATCGCCAGTCGGACTGCGGCACCAGTCCTTCGATCCTCTCCCAGTCGTACCCGGCCACGACGTTCTCGCCGCGGACGCGGTTCTCGCCCCCGAGCACCCGGTCGCGGTCCAGCAGGAACACTCGTCCGCGGACCGGCTGGTCGCTCTCGTTCATGATGACGAACATCGCCTTGTATCCGCGCCGTCGGCCGTTGTCGTCGAGGATCGGGCGACGGTAGATCGTCACGTACACCTCGGCGTTCGGATCCGTCTCGGTCAGTTCGAAGCTGCCCTCCGGGTCGAACGCCTCGCCGTAGCGAACGAGCCCGTCCGTGCGCCAGTACGGGATCATCTCGGTCATGCCGTCGTCGGCGAAGTATCCGAAGTCGATCAGTGCGTTCATCAGCCGGACGGCCTGCTCGTTGTGCTGCATCTTGCCGTGGGGCCCCTCGAAGCGGACGCCGATGTCGTTGAGCAGGCAGCGCCCGAAGAGCTGGCGGTCGAGGCGCTTGTCGTCGCCCGGGCGGGACCAGGTGGAGTTCGCCCCGCCGTCCTGTGGCGCCAGGCGGGTCACCAGCCCGGTGAAGTTGTGGGCGTTGTACTTGACCAGCTCGTTCGGGTAGGTCACCACGTGGTCTACCTCGAACGTCCGGTGCGCTGAGCTGCACTCCTCCACGAGCATCGTGTCCCACGCGAAGCTCTCGAACGCCGTGGCCGAATTGTTCGCCCAGAGGTAGTTCCGCAGGGGCACGCCCTCCTCGGCAAACACTCGCGCGAGCCGCTTGAACATGCCGCGCATCGTCAGCGTCAGGAACTGATCCTGCCAGGGCAGCTCCTTCTCGCCCACTTCCGACGGGTCGCGCAGGTACGCCTCGCCGGACGCCAGGTTGCTGCTGCGATAGGTCGGCCAGGTCTCGTCCCACCACCACCCGTGGCGGCGCGCCAGGCGGACGTGTCGCCCGAAGTGCCAGACGAACAGATCCTGCCACGCCCGGCCCATGTTGCACACCGTCCCGCCGGCGCCCTTCTCGACCCACTGCTCCTCGCCGTCGACGATCCGCTTGACACGCTGGACCTGCGGCAGCTCCTTGCTCTCGCCGATCAGATCGCCGGTCAGGGCGTTCTTCCGCGTCGACGGGATCGCCGGAATCACCCCGCGGAGCTGGTAGAACCGGCTCCACGGCGGGTCGGCCTTGCCGAAGGTGGCCCGCTGGTCGGCAGGCAGATCCTTCGGAGCGCCCGAGGCCTGGCGCCAGGCCGCCTGGATCTCCTCGTCGCTGCCCATCTTCGGACCCCACAGGTGGGCCCAGACGTCGCCCTGCTGGAACCAGGCAATCCGCCGGAAGCCGCCCGGCTTGGGCTTCGCCGGGTGCGTGAGCAGCATGAACTCGACGGTCCTGCGCCCCTCGACGACAGCCGTGTGATTGACGAACTTCACGCGCCAGGTGAGCCGGCCCTGGTCGTCGCGCTCCAGGGTCATCGTGGACCCGTCCTTGTCGATCGTCCAGTAGCGGTCGCTGTCGGCGATCCAGGTGAACGCCCGGTCGCCCGACCCGAAGCACAGGAACGGGATAAAGTGCGAGTAGTACAGCGCCGGGCGCTCGATGTCGGCCGAGTCCCACACGACACCTTCCTCTTCCGGCAGCCCGCACTCCCAGCGGTCCGGACCGGCCATCCCGCCGCCGTGAGCGGCCGAGACGGCCATGTCGACCAGCCCCTCGACGTCCATGAGCATCTCCAGGGCGTCGACGGTCGCCGGCTCGTCCGAGCCGTAGGTCATCCGGACGGTCATCGCGCCGTCGCAGTCGTACTGGACGTCGAGGTCCACGTCGAGCGGGCCGACCTTCAGCTTGCTGGCGTACTCCAGCTCGCTCTTCCACTCTCGCACCAGCTTCGCCGGCTCGACGATTTCGGCGCTCTTGCGTCCGCCCTCGACGCTCGCCTCGATGCGCATCGGCGCGCGAAGCTGCGGGCCGCGCCCCATCCACCGCAGCTCCGCCGCGGTGGGCGGCTTGGCGTTCTTCCCGCGCTTTTCGAGGGGCAGCTCGCGGGGGTCGGGCTTGATGGCGATCTGCGCCGGCAGCCCGGAGGGGGAGACATCGAAGCGGTGCTTGAGGGTCTCGAAGCCGTCATCGGTCGTCTTGATCGGCTCGAACGGCTCCCAGACCACGTCGCCGGCGCCGACGTCGTTGTTCACCCACTCGTACTCGCCGTGGTAGAACGGCTCGGGGTTGGATTCCCCGACGATCCGCTTGTTCTCGTCGAACAGCAGCAGCGACACGCGGTACGCGCCGCGCTTGAGCTCGGGCAGGTCGAACAGCATGCAGGCGAACGCGCCCTTGAAGGGCACGGTCTTCTCGGTGACGATCTTCTCGTCCTCGGTCGCCTCCATGACGACGAGCTTCGCCTCGACGGCCCGCTGCGACTCCTCGCTCGCGCCGTGGATGCCGCGGTCCACGACGGCCGAGATCCGGTTGTTGTAGTGCGAGTAGGTGTACTTGAAATCGAAGTCCTTCCGCGGCGGGCGCATGCGCTCGATCACGTCGATGCGCGCCCAGCGGAAGCTGGTCTCCGTGCCGTCGAGATTGGAGTACCGTCCGCCCTCCATGTGGTGGAAGTCCACCAGGCGGGTCCGGAAGATGGGCCTGGCGGGCGTGCCGGCCGAGCGGACGTCGAACCACAGCACGTTGCCGTTCAGCGAGATGCCGGGGAACTTCTTCTCGAGGCGAAGCTCGCGGACCTCGCCGGGCACCAGCTCCAGCAGCCCGTCGCGGAGCTGTTCGTCCTCGTAGCTGGAGTAGACGTTGCCCTCGGCGCTCTCGACGAAGAAGCCGATCCGCACCGTCTCGCTGCGGTCGTTGTGGTTCTTGACGGTCAGGCGGACGTCGACCACGTCGTCCATAATCGGGCCGAGCTCGTTGACCTGGAAGCTCACCGTCGCCGGGTCGAGGATCATCCGCGTCTTGGTCGTGTTCCACGGGTGGGCGTCAAAGGCGTTGAAGAACGCCCCGTTGCCGCCGATCGCCCGCGTGAACCACACGCGGTACGACGTCTCGGCGGGCGGGGGAAGCTGAACGATCGGCCGACCGGCCTCGTCCTTGCCCGCATAGCGCTCGTGGACCATCGACTCCAGCGGAATGGCGATCTCGAGCGTCCAGCGCGTGTCCGTCACGTCGCAGGCGACCTGCGCCTTCGACTGCCACTTGTATCCCTCGCCCTTGTGGCGCGACCAGTACTGGTCGCTGTAGGTCGCGATCGGGTTGACGAACCACTTGAACAGGCCTTTGCGGAAGCCCTCGACGTTGTCGTGGTACGGGCGGATTTCCAGCTCGATGTGGTCGTCCCAGATCAGCCCGTACTGCGGGTGATGGCTGACGTCGGGAAACCGCCCGCGGGCCTTGAGCCAGCTCTTTTCCGGGTACACCGGCGAGCTGTAGGCGATGTAGAGATTCTCCTCGTCGTATGCCCCGTACACCTGGAGCTGCGTCTGGATCGGCGCCATGAACATGAAGTGGGAGGCGTAGCGGTCGTACCAGAACGCCGACAGCGCCGAGGCGTCGACCCATTCCTCCTCCTCCATCACGCCGTCGATCGTCGGCGGCTGCTTGGTCATCGGGATGCGGAAGATCGGCGTGTCGAGCTGGCTGACCGGCCCGGCCGAAGTCGGCGTCTCCGCGGCCGTCACGGCGCCGGTGAGCACCAGCGCCGCCGCGAGCCCGGCTGCGAGGGAGAAGAGCTTGCTTGTGCAGACTGGCTGTGTCCTGGGGTTCATCGGGTCTCCTGGTCCGAACATGCGATTGAACGGGCGTCCGTCGTTCCAGCCGCTCCGGGCGAGCACGGGCATTGCTGCGAACAGGCCCGGGGCGCACGCCCTGTGTGTGTAACCCCGCCGGGCGGCGTCCGGACCGCGTCGGTGCCGCATTCTCCCCCGCCGGCGCGGAGGCGACTACCCCCGACAGGTCTGCTTCAGCCGCTCGACGTAGTACACGAAACTGTCGTAGCTTACGTCGTGCGGCAGGCCGTGGTCGAACCACGGCACGTACCCGCCGGAGGCGATCGTGCGGGCGATCTTGTCCATCTCGCGGTCGATCGCTTCCCGTCCCGCCGCAAGCGCCTTC
>CAZADC010000293.1:0-5196 GCA_964483755.1 uncultured Planctomycetaceae bacterium
GGTGCGGCGACCGACATGCTCCGCGTGCCGGGAAGGAAATGGAACAGCGGCTTCTTCTCGATCGGGTCGGGGTTCATCGCGACGACGGTCTCGTAGTTCAGCGTCTGCAGGGCGCCGTCGACGTTCCGCCGCACGCGGCAGATGCCGAGCTTGCCGGGGGCGATTCGGCACTCGTGCGCGCAGCAGAAGCAGTGGACCTTGTCGTCCTCGATGGGTTCCCAGAGCATCGCCTCGTGCGGCTGTGGCATGGAAGTGTCCTTCTCGCGTGCGCGACTGCGGCGGGGCGCGCCCGGAACCGACCCGCCGGGCGCTGTCAGGGCATCATAGGCGTCCTCTCGCCGCCCACCCGGCCAGCCAGGCGATGACCGCAAGAATCGCCAGGTATCGCCACAGGCTCGCCTCGACGCGCCCGGGCTGCGGCGCCGGCAGCGCGACGGCTGCGATGTCCGGCGGATCGGCGGGAGGGTCGGCGCGCAGGCCGACGAGCCCGACGGCGTGAAGCTCGCCCGCCTGGTCGGCGTACAGGCCCGGCAGGGGCAGACCCGCCGGGCCGTCGCCGCCGTCGACGACCGCCCGCCAGCCCGGACGCGGGCCGACCTCAAGCGGCGCGCGATGCGACCAGGCGGCGGGGGCGTCCGCGTCCGGGGCGAGCCAGTCGGAGACGTTGGCGAGGAAGATAACGAACGCATCGGTCGCGGCGAAATTGGTGTTGTCGAGGTCGATCGGCACGGCCACACAGACTCGTCGCGGCCCGGCCGTCGTGGGGGCGTCGGGATCGGTGCGCAGAATGAGCGCGCCCTCGCCGAACGCCGCCACGACGCGGAGCGGCGATGCGTCCCCGGAAGTCACCCACGGAGTGACCCGCCGCAGAGCGACGCCGGCAAGGTCCACGTTGCGCATGAGCGGATCGTCGGCTGCGACGGACGCCTCGCCGAGCATGACCGGTCCGACCGGCCGAGGTGCGCGCCGCCAGCCGGGCGGCGCGGTCGGCGGGTCGACCAGCAGCGCCGGCAGGGCGGGCGGTGCGTCGGCGCCGGTGACGAAGGCCAGGTCCGCCTCGCCGACGTCGGCGGCGGGCTCAAGGCCGGGGTGCGCCTCCACGAACCGCCGCAGAAGCGGCGAATCGCGCCCGAGGATCGCGACGCGGCGCGTTCCGGCCGACCGCCGCGCCAGATATCCCGACGAACCGAACCCCGCGCGCCCGCCGCGATCGGCGGCACGCACGGTGAACGCATCGGCCTGCGGGAGTTCCTCGACCAGCGAACGCGAGCCGCCGGCGGGAATGTCAATCCGCCGCTCCCTGCGCTCGAGCGTCCCGCCGGCCCGGCTTCGGGCTTCGATCGAGACGTTCCCCGTCCAGCCGTTGCGGGACGCGAGGCGGACGTAGACCTGCACGCTCCCGTCGGGCAGGTCGGCCGCGCCGAGGGCGTCCACGGTCACCGGCGGCAGGGTGGGCGACAGCGACAGGGCGGTCGTCCGTTCGTCCGACTCACCCGCTAAGTTCGATACTGCAAACCGGTAGACATGCTGCGCATCGGGCGACGCCGGCGGCAGCGTCAGCTCGGACGCCGCGGCCGGGAGGGGATATAGTCGATCCAGCCGACGGCGCGCCTCAGCGGGGGGCAGCCACTTGCGCGCCCCGCCGAGCACGGCGGGCAGGAGAAGCTGCACACGGTCCACGCCGTCGAGGCGTTTGAGCAGCTCAACGGCGGGACGGACGGCGCTGCCTTCGGCACGTCCGAGCTCGGCCGAGGGGACGACCGCCACGGCGACGCGGCGCGACGAAGCGGTTCGGCGGACCACCGGCCCGGCGGCGGCAAGCACGGCGGCCGTCGCCCCGGCGGCGAGCAGGGCCCACGATAGCGTCAGCCGTCGGTCACGGCGGCGTCGGGAAAGCTCGGGCGACGCCAGCGCCTCGCGCCAGAGCGACACGCTGGCGACGATCATGGTCCGTCGGGCCGGGCGGAGCAGCGCCCACAGCGCGACGGCGGCGACCGGCACGAGCCCCAGCAGCGCGTATGGGTGGAGCAGATCCATTCCGCCGGGATTGTAGACGCCCCCGGCCGCGCGCGAAAGCGCGGCGATCGCTCAGAACTGGTCCATCTCGCGCTCGCGCATCATCTTCCGCAGCAGGAGGTAGCGGCGCCCCTTGTAGAAGGTCATCTCTCCCGAGACGCGGAGGCGCAGTCCGCCGGCGAGGCGGGCGGAGCGGGCGAGGCGTTCGGCGTCGTCGAGGAGGCGGCAGGGGAGCATGCGCATCGGCGGCTCGCGGAGCGTGTTGTCGGCCTCGAAGACGGCGCGCATCCACTTCTTCGCGCTGCCCGGCTCGATCCGCACGAGCCGGTCGACCACCATCCGCCCGCGCCCCGGCGGGAGCGTCCGCCCCTGCGCGGGCGGCGCGACGGACTCGCCCTCGTCGGCCGAGGGGGTCGGGTCTTCCACCGGCGTCAGCACCGGTCGCCCGGGACGCTGGGAGAGCAGCCGTTCGGCTACGTCGGCGGCGCTGCCCGGCTTCGGCGTCGGGCGGTCCGGGCCGGATTCGTCTTCGTCGTCGGCCGGGCGGGTGTCGGGCGTCACAGCAGGTGACCGGTTCGGCGCCGGTTCGCCGCTGCGTCGTGCGACGACGATCACCTTGCGCGGCAGGACGTAGGCCTTGGCGTCCTGGGTCGTGGTCTCGCCGCTGACGCGGAACCACGCATCCGGCGTGTCGGCGTGGATTCGCTCCATTCGCTGGAGCAGGCGGCAGGGGAGCACCCAGCGGGGCGGCTGGTCGGGGCGATCCGGCTCGTCGGCGAATCGCGTGAGGTACCAGCCGGTCTCCGGGTGGTATTCCAGCCGCGCGAGGCGATCGACGACCATCGTGCCCTCACGGGCGGGCGGTTCGGGGCGGTCGGGACGCCGCCGGGCGACGGTCGGCTCGGTGACCGGTACGGGCGGGCGGTCCAGGAGCATCCGCCGCGCCGGGCGGGTGGTCGATGCATCCGGCGCAGCGGGGGCGCCGTCGTCGGCGTCGCCGGAGGCGACGGGCTGCGACGGGCGCACATCGTCCGGCGAATGCACGCGCCACGGGCTCGCGCCCTCGCAGCCGGCGAGGGCGACGGCGAGCAGCGCAGGGATCAGCGCCAGGGCATGTCGCGGCATGGTCTCACCTCGTGGGTTCGCTGACGATTCTACCGCTGCGGCGGGACGAATCAAAGCTCCACCGGGCCGAAGCAGTCGGTCAGGGCGTCCGTGGAGCCTACGAACGTCACGTGCCGGCCGGCCTGCGGGTGCTCCGCCGCGACGGCTTCGACGACCGGGCGCCAGCAGTCGCCCACGCACGCCAGCGGGCGCGCGGGCATCAGCCGCTTGCACAGCAGCTCCCACACCGTCGCGAGCTCGACCAGCGTCCCCGTCCCGCCGGGCAGGGCGACGTACCCGCCGGTCCCCAGCTCGATGAGCGTTCGGGCGCGGGTCAGGACGTCCGGCTCGGAGACGAAATCATCGATCCAGTCGTTCGGGCGCGGCGACCAGACCTCGCAGGTCACGGCGAACGTCCGCCCGCCGGCCTCCTTCGCGCCGCGGGCCGACGCCTCCATCGAACCCCCGTACCCGCCGTTGACCAGCGTGTACCCCAGTTGTGCGATGACCGCCCCGGTCGCGGCCGCGATCCGCCACGTGTCGGAGCCCGGGGCGCAGTCGCTGCCGCCGAAGACGCACACGGCCGGTCGGTCGGGGCTCATTCGGGCTCCTTCGCCTCGCCGAGCAGCATGCTCCGCAGGAGCTGCGGCGCGCCGAAGTCCACGTCGCCGTCCCAGCCGAGAGAGCCCTTCTCGCCGGACGCCAGCTTGCGCGCCAGCCGCGCGGCGCCCGCGGTGTCCAGGCGGAAGGGGACCGCGACCTGCGTCGTCTCGCCCGATGCCGCGGTCGGAAGCGACTCGGCCTCGATGCGCACCAGCGACTCGCCGGCGTACTTGACGGCGCCCGCGATACGCCGCAGCGGGAGGTCGAACTCGTTGCGGTTCGTCACGTCGAAGACGGCCTCGAAGGTCGTCAGGCTGCTCGAGCCGGGGCGGAGGCTCGCCAGGGATATCTCCGGCGCGTACAGCGGCGGGATGCGTCCCTCGTGGCGCACCGGCAGCTTGATCGGCAGACCCATCGAGCTGAAGTCGAACGTGCCCGTCAGTACATAGGGTATCGCCTCGTGGGCGCGGATGCGGTCCCACAGCCCGCGGACGCGGTCGTAGTCCAGGTCCACCGGCACTCGCACGATGCTCGTTCCCCCGGCTGCGACAGTGTCGTTCGTGTCGGCGAGCTGTCCCGAGGCGAACGTCTCCTCCGCGGCCGACATGGAGTACGCGAAGCCGGAAAGGTCCAGCCCGACGGGGTTCGGATTGTCGATCTCGAAATCCAGCACCAGGCCGATGCTCTTCATTCCGATCTTCGCGATGCCGACGTCGCTGAGCTCGGCGGACGGCTTGGCGCATCCCCCCAGCAACATCGCCGTCATCGCGGCGGCTGAAATCGCGGCCGCGCTTAAAGGTCTGCTGCGATTCATGGATGGCCTTCCTTCTCGATGGTCCTGTTGCGCGTATGGCGCAAGGCGGCCGGTTCGTGCAACAGCCCCGTCAGGGGCGGTCGTGGGCTTCGCGCCGCCTGTGCGCTTCGCCCGGGCGGCCCTGCGGCGAGCGCTTACCCGCTTTCGCGGCGGGTGTAGTTCAGCAATCCCCCGGCCGCGAGGACGTCCCGCTGGCGCGGCGCGAGGTTCACGAGGCACTCAAAGGCGAAGTCCTTCGTCGCGTTGCGGACGGACACCCGCTCGGCCGAGGCGACGGCGTCGATGATATTCCCGATCTCCAGCGCGTCGTCCTGCTCGATGCGGTCGTAGTCGCTCGGATCGGCGAACGTCAGCGGGAGAATCGCGAAGTTCACCAGATTCGCCTGGTGGATTCGCTCGATCGCCTTTGCGATGACGACGCGAACGCCGAGATACATCGGGCACAGCGCGGCGTGCTCGCGCGAGCTGCCCTGTCCGTAGCTGTCGCCGGCGACGATCACGCCCGCCGCCCCCGACGCCTTCAGCTCCAGCGCCCGCTCGGCGAAGGTCGGCCCGTCGTCGGTGTTGAAGCAGTCGAAGACGTACTTGGCGTACTCCGGCACGTTCGAGCGGTACTTCAGCAGCGACCCGGCCGGCATGATGTGATCGGTGGTGATCTT
>CAZADC010000294.1:0-5182 GCA_964483755.1 uncultured Planctomycetaceae bacterium
ACTCGAGCTTCAGCGCGCCGCGGACGCCGTCGACCGGGACGTCGACGTCCTCGACCGGATCGCCGATCGCTGCGGGGAGACGTTGCGAGAGGTCAAGAGCATCTGCCATGGGCTCTATCCGCCGACGCTCGAGATGCTCGGACTCGTACCGAGCCTCTCGGAGCTGCTCAAGCGCTGCGGGGAGTCGATCGAAACCGACACGCACTTCACACCGGCGTTCAAGAACCAAACGCTCTCCGCCGACAAGGCGATCGCACTGTTCCGGGTCGCCCAGGAGGCCGTCGCTAACGCGATTCAGCACAGCGGGGCTGGCAGGGTCACACTCGAAGGGCGTCGCAGACGCGGGTGGGTGATCCTGCGGATTCACGACGACGGCGCCGGGTTCGATCCGGATCGCGCCGCCGGGAAGGGCCTGGGTATGCACACGATGCGCGAGCGATGCCGCGCCGTCGGCGGCGAGCTGACCATCGCCTCCGACGCCGACGGGACGTGCGTTGAGGCCCGGGTCCCGCTCGAGTCGGGAGAGTGATGCATGGCGCGTACCGTTCAGCCCCGGCGTGTCTCGGCCGGGAGCGACGGCTTGATCGACCGGCGGCGGCGTGGTTCGCGTGATCCCTCCCGGGCGGCATCGTGGTATGATTCGCCCCATGAGAGAGTCCGAGCTGATCGAATGGATCCGGCGCCAGGGCGGGCTCGATCCGGCGAAGGTTCCCGTCGGCCCGGGCGACGACTGCGCGGTCGTCGCCTGCGGGGGCGAGCGCCTGCTGGTCACCGTTGACCAGGTGCTTGACGGCGTGCACTTCGTGCTGGATCGCCACGGCCCCGAGGCAGCCGGGCGAAAGGCGATGGCGCGAAACCTTTCGGACGTCGCCGCGATGGCGGGCATGCCGCTGGCCGGCGTCGCGAGCGTCGCCCTGCCCGAGGCGATGAGCCCCGACAGCGCCCGCAAGGTATACCGGGGACTGCGGATGGCCGGCGATCCGTTCGATTGTCCCGTTGTCGGGGGCGACGTGGGGGTCTGGGACGGTCCGCTGGCCGTCAGCGTGACGGCATTCGCCCGCCCGGACGGCATCGAGCCGATCCGACGGGACGCCGCCGCCGTCGGCGACGCCGTCTGCGTCACCGGTCGCCTTGGCGGGGCATGGAGCTCGGACCGGCACCTCACCTTCACCCCGCGGGTCAGCGAAGCGCGGAGGCTGGCCGCCCGCGCGCGCATCCACGCGATGATCGACCTGTCTGACGGGCTCGCGACCGACCTGACGCACGTCTGCCGTGCATCCGGCGTGGGCGCCCGCATCCACGCGGACGCTATGCCGATTCACCCCGACGTGACCGATCGTGCCGACGGCGGACTCTCCGCGGCGCTCGGCGACGGCGAGGACTACGAGCTGCTGTTCACGCTTGCTCCGCAGGACGCGGACGCGCTGATCGCATCCCAGCCGCTCGGCGTGCCCGTTACCCGCGTCGGCGAGATCACCGAGGCGACCACGATCAGGCTCGTGTCCTCCAGCGGAACCGAAAGACCCTTGCGTGCAACGGGTTGGGAGCACGGGAGCACCTGACAGGGCCGGGGCCGAAGTCCAGCGCTCAGAGTTCACAGATCGACCAGCAAGCCCCAGCCCGCAGGACCGAAGCTGGGGATGGGGCGGCAAGTCGTCCCACAACGGGTGCATGGTCCGAAAGCGGGTACGGCCTCGGCGGCCGGGCGATCGCTCCACACGCGTCGACCGCCCGCGTATACTTTGCCGCATGAGTTCCGGAACGTTCGAGACCGCCGGCGTCGAGGAAACCCTGCGCCTGGGCGAGCAGTTGGGCGGGCGCCTGTCCCGCGGGGACTGCGTGGCGTTGATCGGTCCGCTCGGGGCCGGGAAAACCGTCCTGGTGCGCGGGATCGCCGTCGGGCTGGGCCTGGAGGACCCGAGGCTCGTGTCCAGCCCGACCTTCGTCCTGGTTCACGAGTACCCTGCGCGCGTGCCCGTCTATCATCTCGACCTCTACCGCCTGACCGATCCCCGGGCGGAGCTGGTCGATCTGGGATTGGAGGAGATGCTCGACGAGGGCGTGGCGCTGGTCGAGTGGGCGGACCGGGCGGCCGGGGCGCTGCCCGCCGACCGGCGGGATATCCGCATCGAGATCACCGGCGTCGACTCCCGGCGGTTTCACGTCTCACGTGCCGCTTATGATCAAACGGGGAAGGAGAAACCGGATGAGCTACAGAATTCGCAGGGGTGAGAGCATCGCGAAGGGCGTCAAGCGACTCGTTCGCGAACAGATCGACAAAGTGGTCGAGGAGCTCGCCGACCCGGAGCTTCCCGTCTACAAGAGCGTTCACCAGGCCCGGAAGCGGTTCAAGAAGATTCGCGCGGCCCTGCGACTGGTCCGCGGAGCGGTCGGGCGGACCTACAGCGAGGAGAACGCCTTCTACCGGGACGCCGGCAGACGTCTGTCGGCCGCCCGCGACGCCGAGGCGCTGATCGAGACCTACGCCGGGCTACGCGAGATGTTCGCCGATCAACTGCACATCGAACGGTTCGATCGCATCGCCGACGCCCTGGTCCGCCGCCGCGACGAGATGGCCGTCGATTCGGACCTGGACGTCGCGGTGAATGAGGTGATCGATTCTCTCCAGACGGCCAGACGGCGCGTGAAGGAGTGGGCCATCGAGGGCGAGGGGTTCGACCCGGCCGAGGACGGACTCGTCCGGACCTACAAGCGCGGCCGCAAGGCGATGGACGATCTCGCCGACGACGATAACCCTTCCGACGAAGCCGAAGCCGAGACCGGGCGCCACGAATGGCGCAAGCGAGCGAAGTACCATCGCTATCACGTGCGGATCCTGCGGGACATGTGGCCGCGCGTGCTCAAGGCCCGGCGCCAGGAGATGCACCGCCTGACCGACATGCTGGGCGACGATCACGACCTGTCGGTGCTTCGCGGCGTGATGCGAAATGAGCCGGAGTGGTTCGGCAGCCGCCGGGACGTGCAGGTGGTCGTCGGGCTCATCGGAAGACGCCAGGCGGAGCTTCGCGCACGGGCTCGCACGCTCGGACAGAGGTTGTACGCGGAAGGTCCGAAGGACTTCGGCACCGGCATGCGAGCCTGCTGGGATGCCTGGCAGGCCGAGCAGCGTCGTCCCGTCGCTGTTGTTTCGACGTAATCCCGTCGCCTCCTGGCGTGCCGCGGAGAGGAAGAGGGACGGTATCCGCCGTCATGCGGCTGCCCGCGGCGGCCCGGCTGCATCGGGGCTCGGCGAACCGCTTGACTGCCGGCAGGGGCGTTCGTATTCTCTAGCGATTGTCGGTCCGCCCTGCGGACCGTTGTTCTATGGCGCGCGCCGGGCCGATGGCGGGAAGCGGATCCCCCTCGGCGCGGCGAACCAGGAGCGAGAACGTGCCCTACAACTGCGTGGTTTGTGCCAAACAGGTGCCGGACACCAAGCGGATCACCGGCGAGGCGATGAAGGAGGACGGCACGGTCAACCGGGCCGCACTCCCGGCTGTGTTCAACCCCGAAGACCTCCATGCCCTCGAAGAGGCGCTGAAGGTCCGCGACGCCCAGGGCGGGACGGTGACGGTCGTGACGATGGGCCTGCCCGCCGCCTGCGGGATTCTCCGCGAGGCGATGTTCCGCGGGGCGGACCGCGCTGTGCTGATCACCGACCGCCGGGCGGCAGCTTCGGACACGCTGGCGACCAGCTACATCCTTTCCTGCGCAGTGCGCAAGCTCGAGCCCGACCTGGTCTTCTGCGGGCGCCAGGCGATCGACGGCGACACGGCCCAGGTCGGACCGCAGCTCGCCGAGAAGCTCGGCTTCCCGCTGGTCACCTACCTCGAAGAGCTCAGCGAGCTCAACGAGGACACGATTTGCGCCCGCCGGAACGTCGGTAACGGCTACGAGGTGGTGCGGAGCCCGCTCCCGGCGGTGCTGACGGTCAACGAGTCGGCCAACACCCCGCGCCCGGCGTCCGCCAGGCGACTGATGAAGTACAAGAAAGCCCGCGCCAAGGCCGAGGTGGAGAAGCTCGTCGACGAGTCGATGAAGAATGACTACGAGGACTACACGGCCGAGCTGAAGGACGGCGAGGTGTTGAAGTTCGTCGAGAAGCTCAGCGAGAAGGGCCTGCTGATCGAGCAGTGGAATCTCGACGACGTCGAGGCCGACCTGTCCTGGTGCGGGCGGGACGGCAGCCCGACCAAGGTCCACCGCATCCAGGCCGTCGTCCTGACCGGCGGGGAGCACAAGGCCGTCGAGCCCACCGAGCACGGGATCAACGAGCTGGTGGGCGAGCTGCTGGAAGACCACACGCTGGGTTAGCGCGCATGTCGCCGGTCTACGAGCCGCAGACCGGCGCGCCGCACGATCGCGGAAGACGTATTCGATGGCCGAACGCCCCAACATCCTGTTCGTCTTCACCGACCAGCAGTCGGCGGCAGCGATGAGCTGCGCGGGCAACCCCGATCTGCAAACCCCGGCGATGGACCGCCTGGCCGCCGAGGGGGTCCGATTCTCCAACGCCTACTGCGCCCAGCCGCTCTGCACGCCGTCGCGCGGCAGCATGATGACCGGGCTCACGCCTCACCAGGCCGGCACGCCGCGCAACGGCATGGGCATCCGCGCCGAACTGGGCGAGCGCGAGCTCGGCAACGTGCTGACGGCCGGCGGATACGAATGCGTCTACGGCGGGAAGTGGCACGTTCCCGAGCTGGATATCCCCGAGGGCCACGGCTTCCAGAAGATGTGCGGCCGGGACGACTTCCGGCTGCCGGACGCCTGCGCCGAGTATCTCCGCGGCTCGCCCGCCCGGCCGTTTTTCATGGTCGCGAGCTTCGTCAATCCACACGATACGTGCCAGAGCGGGCGAAGCGAATCGCTGCCCTGGGGGCCGATCGGCGAGTGTCCGCCCGTCGAGGACTGCCCGAACCTGCCGGCGAACTTCGCGATTCCCCCTTACGAACCCCAGGCGATCCGCGTCGAGCAGCGGGAGCACGCCCGGATCTATCCGTCCGTCGATTTCACCGACGACGACTGGCGGCGGTATCGCTGGGCGTATTGTCGCCTGGTGGAGAAGGTGGACGCGCAGATCGGGCGGATTCTGGAGGCCCTCGACGAGGCCGCCCTCGCCGACGAAACGCTGGTGATCTTCAGCTCCGATCACGGCGACGGGATGGGCGCCCACCGGTGG
>CAZADC010000295.1:0-5133 GCA_964483755.1 uncultured Planctomycetaceae bacterium
CGGCGCGCCTGAAGGACATCCGCGAGATGTTCATGGACACCGGGATCGGGCGCGACGCCTATTCGCTGATCGAGCAGGGGCGTGTCGAGGTGTTCCTCCAGGCGTCGCAGGACGAGCGCCGGTCGATCTTTGACGAGGCCGCCGGCATCAGCAAGTACAAGGCCCGCAAGAAGGAGGCGCTCCGCAAGCTCGACCGCGTCGAGCAGAACCTGCTGCGGCTCAACGACATCGTCGCCGAGGTTGACAAGCGGCTGCGCTCGATCAAGTACCAGGCCGGCAAGGCCCGCAACTACCAGGCCTACTCGGACCGCCTTCGCGAGCTCAAGAGCCTGTACTTCCTCGCCCAGTATCATCAGCTCCGCGGGCAGCGCAGCAAGCTGCAGGCGGACCTGGACGCGAAGACCGACGCGCTGTCGTCGATCACCTCCCGCCTCGACCAGCTCGAGACCGCCCGGAGCTCGACCGACGTGGAGCTGGTCGAACTGGAGCGGACCGACCGGCAGCTCCAGGAGAAGATCTCCGCCATCGGAGCGCAGATCACCGCCTGCGAGGAGCGGGCGGAGATGCTCGCCGCCCGCGTCGAGGAGCTGGGCGAGCAGATCGTCGCGACCAGCGCCCACTGCGAGTCGCTTGAGGCGAAGAGGGACGACGCCCGCGGCGCGCTGGGCGAGCGGCGCGAGCAGCTCGAGCGTCTCGAGGCCGAGGCGTCGGAGCTCAGGCAGACCTGCGACGCCGTCCGCGAGGAGCACACCGCCGGCGAGATGGCGGTGACGCACCTCCAGGCGAGCCTGGAGGACGAAAAGGCCGGCACGATGGACCTGCTGCGACGCACGGCCCAGCTTCACAACGAGATTCACGGGCTCGGCATCCGCAAGGAGAACCTCCACACCGAGAAGCAGCGTCTCAGCGGGCGGAGCGAGGAGATCGCCGAGTCGCTGCGGACGATCTGCACCGAGCGGTCGCAGGTGGAGGCCAAGCTCGCCGATGTCCGCGAGGTGCTCGATGAGTCCCGGGCCAAGCTGGAAGAGGCGCGCGAGTCCGGCCGCCGGGCAGGCGAGTCCGAGCAGGCGCTGCACGACGAGCTCGGCGAGGCTCGCGAGCGGCGAAGCGCCCTGCACAGCCGCATCGGCGCGCTGCGGGAGATGCAGCAGCGCATGGAGGGCGTGGGCGAAGCCGTCCGACGCGTCGTCGAGGCGCGGCGCGAAGGGCGTCTCGATCCGATCCGCGGAATGCTCGGCGAGTTCATCGAATCCGACATGAAGCACGCGCGCATCGTCGAGGCGGCGCTGGCCGGCATGGACCAGTGCCTGCTGGTCGAGCGCATGAGCGAGCTCGGCCCGCTGACCGCCCAGCTCAACGAGATCGTCGGCGAGCACGGATCGGTCGAGCTGCTGTGCATGGACCGGCTCGAACCGTTCGGCAGTGACTTCGACCTTTCCGACTGCCCGCAGGCCGTGGCGCGCGTGATCGACTGGGTCCGGTTCGAGGACTGGGTCGCTCCCGTCGCCTGGCGCCTGCTCGGCAGGACGCTGATCGTCGAGGACGTCGCCGCCGCACGCGCTGCAGCCGACCGGGCGCCGGCCGGCACGCGGTTCGTCACCCGCGCCGGGGAGGTGCTCGAACCGGACGGGCGCGTCCGTCTCGGCGCGGCCGGCCGGGCCGCGGGGCTCATCGCCCGCCGCAGCGAGCTGCACGAGCTGCAGGGCGAGTGCGAGCGCGTCGAGGGGCGCATCGAGCAGCTCAAGCAGCGCTGCCGCTCGGCGAAGGACGAGCGCGAGCACCTCGAGCAGATTCAGCAGCAGATGCGGACGGCGATCTACGAGGCCAACACCGAGCGGGTCGAGTGCGAGTCGCGCATCGCCCGGCTCGACGAGGAGATCGCCCGCCTCGAGCGCGAGCAGCCGGTCCTCGCGGAGGACATGAAGCAGCTCTCGGCCGACATCGACGCCGCCGTCCAGGCCGAGCACGCCGCGCGCGCGCAGGCCGACGAGCTCGATCAGCGAAACAGTCAACGCCAGGAGGAGATCGAACGGCTCAACGCCCGGATCGCCGCCGCCCGCGAGCACCAGGACCAGCTCGGCGGCCGCCTGACGGAGCTGAAGGTCTCGCTTGCCTCGGCCGAGGAGAAGCAGCGGTCGGTGCAGGAGTCCATCGCCGCGACGGAGCGACAGATCGAGCAGATGGAGCGGGACCTCCAGGCCGGGCGATCCCAGCTTGAACTGGACCGCAGGCGCCGCGAGGACGCCGAGGCGTCCATCCGGCGGACGCGCGAGGAGATCGACGCCCAGTACGGCCGGCAGGAGGAGCTCAACGCCGAGACGGCCGAGATCGCCGAGACCCGCCGCGGGCTCACCGAGAAGGTCGAGGACATCCGCCGCCGGACGGCCGAGCAGCGCAAGGCGTCGGAGGAGGTCGGCGGGCAGGTCAACGCGCTGCGGGTGGAGGTCGGCGAGGTCGACGTCCGCATCGAGAACCTGATCGCCCGCGCGTCGGACGAGATGTCGATGGAGCTCCCGAAGCTCTACTCGACCTACGAGCACGACGAGGACCGCGACTGGGACGCCGTCGGCGAGGAGATCAAGGAGCTTCGCGGGAAGATCGACCGGCTGGGCAACGTCAACCTCGACGCCATCGCCGAGCAGGACGAGCTCGAGAAGCGCCGCGAGTTCCTCGCCGGACAGCTCCAGGACGTCGAGGCGTCCCGCAACCAGCTCGCCGAGCTCATCCGGCGGATCAACCGCGAGTCGCGCGAGCTGTTCCTCCGGACGTTCAACGAGGTCCGCGAGAACTTCCAGGAGCTGTTCCGCAAGCTCTTCGGCGGCGGCAGGGCGGACATCCTGCTGGTCGATCCCGAGGACGTGCTCGAAAGCGGCATCGAGATCGTCGCCCGCCCGCCCGGCAAGGAGACGCGCAGTCTGTCGCTGCTGTCCGGCGGCGAGAAGACGATGACCGCCCTGGCGCTGCTGTTCAGCATCTTTCGCAGCCGTCCGTCGCCGTTCTGCCTGCTCGACGAGGTGGACGCCGCCCTCGACGAGGCGAATAACCGCCGGTTCAACACGCTCGTGCAGGAGTTCGTCACCGACAGCCAGTTCATCATCATCACCCACTCCAAGCCGACGATGGGCATGGCCAACGTGCTTTACGGCGTGACGATGCAGGAGGCGGGCGTCTCGAAACGCATCAGCGTCCGCTTCGAGGAGGCGCGGGAGATGGTCGACGAGCCCGAACCCGTCGGGGCGTGAGGGACGACGCTTGCGAGTCCAGCGCTCGCGGCCCTGATCAGCGGGTAGGGTGCGTGGCTTGCCGCGCACCGGCCATTCCGCCCGAAGATCAGGCAGCGGTCTGGGCGCCCTGCGGTCCGTCAGGTCAGCCCGGCACGGCCCGTCAGGGAGGCGGGTCAACGGCGCAGCAGCGTTTCGATGGACGGCCGCTGCCTCACTTCCTCAATGGTGGCCGGCGCAATGCCGGTCCGGGCCTCCAGCTCCTCCAGCCGTTCCGTCAGTTCCTTCGAAGGGCGAAAGCCGTCGATGAACTCGCGGGTGGCCGGGTATATACCCAGCTTCCTGATCAGCTCCTCCTTCTCCTCCAACGTCATGTCCGACTGCACCACAGACACGGCCGCGGGAAGATTCCGCGCAACGTTCGTCTCGCCCTTTGTCAGTGATTGCGCGTGGTTGCAGAAGAACAGTGCGCAGTTCCTGGACAGCAGCCGAACAAAGTGATCCCTCGCGCTGAACAACTGGCGCATCTCCGGTGAAGCCGGAGCCGTGGTCGTATGAGTGGTCGGCGTTGCCGGATACTCCTTCGGCGTGCCCTTCTCCGCAGGGGGGAGAAACCATAGCGCCAAGGTTTCCCCTTCGTGAGATGTCAACGATACACTGACCCAGTACTTGTCTTCGATCGGTGATGATCGCTGAACTTCTGACACGCAGGGCAGTGACTCCAGGTACTCGATAATCGCCTCCGCAGCTTCCCTCGGCGGCCGTGTCCTTGCGAGGAAAGCCCACTTGCGGAATACCAGGCCCAGCGGTCTGCCCTCCTCGTCCGCTGCCAGCTCCCCCAGCGTCGTATCCGCGTTCACCCAGTCCGGCACTCCCGGGTCTTCGGCTCCATCGGGCATGGTCACGTTCAGTCTCTGGGGCAGCCGACGGACCACGTGGCCGTTGAGCAAGACGGCGTCGTCCCGAACCCGGAGACGGTAGGGCAGGGAGACGTATCGTCCCTCAATGAAGACGAATCCGCGTTCGACAACGACCGCGCCGTCTTTTTCCTGCCGGTGCGCCGCCCTGCTCGTGGGGCGGCTTGCCGCTCCAGGCAGTACCGGGCGGGTGGCGCCCGTCGTGCGGCTGTTCTGCGCGTCCCAGGTAGCCACGACGGCAACGACGGCGCCCAGCGCGACGGCCGATGCTGCCGCCCCGAACCAAGTCCACTTCTGCCTCGTGTTGCCCATGTTGTCCCGCCCTTGTCGAATCGATCAGTACCGGGCCGTCGGAGGACCGGTCCGGGCTTGCGCCCTGTGCCTGAGACCCGCCGCACGGCCGAGTCGGTCGACGCCCAGCGCCCGGATGCTGTGCAGGAGTCTGACGACTCGTGGCGCCCGATCTCGGCGCTTGTGCCGTCGCTCAGCAGGGCCACCGGCCTCCTTCCGATCATCCCATAGCGATATTCTAGGCCGGCCCCTGCTCGCCGCAAGGGCGAAGTTCGCAGGGCGCGTGACTTGCCACGCACAGCGAGCGCGCCCCAACGTTCATCCGCGCCGTCGACGACGCTGAGGACCCGGGCCGCGACCGCTGCGGATGCGACCGACCGGCGGGCGCGCACACAGACGGCCCGGCGTGAAGACGCACCGGGCCGTCCGTACGCTCTATCGCGTTTCGGCACGCCTGCTCAGGCGTTGACCGTCTGCTTGCCGCTCTTGTGCGACGAGTCGCGCTTCTTCTTGCGTCGGCGCCGTCGACCGGGCTCGGGGACGTCCGGCTTGGGAACCCGGACAGGGTTGTCCGCAACGACCTGCAGCGCGTCGGCCGCGTCGGGGGCGAACAGGTCGGCGCGGATCTCGTCGGCCAGCCCGTCGGCCCGGTTGAACACGCCACCCGTGACGAGAATCTGCATCTCCGGGTACACGCCCACCTC
>CAZADC010000296.1:0-5099 GCA_964483755.1 uncultured Planctomycetaceae bacterium
AGGTCAACGACTCCCGCGGTCATCCGGCCGGCGACGAGGTGCTGCGCCGGGCTGCGCGCGCGATTGTCGAGCAGTGCCGCAAGTCGGACGTCCCGGCGCGCTACGGCGGGGAGGAGTTCGCCGTCCTGGCGCCCGGGACGGACGTCGCCAGGGCGGCCAAGCTGGCGGAGCGCTGTCGGCGGGCGGTCGAGGAGCTTCGCGTGAACGCGGGCGACGAAGACGAACCCGTCCGTCCGACGGCAAGCTTCGGCGTGGCCGACTCGGGCGGCGCCGACGATCCCGAGGCGGTCCTCGAAGCCGCGGACGAGGCGCTGTACCGCGCGAAGGAGCGGGGGCGCAATTGCGTCGAGCCGGAGCCCGACCAGGCCGCGACGGCCGAGTGAGCGGCGCCGCTACTCGACGCGTCCGACGCGGATGTCCAGGTCGGAGCGGTTCTCCAGGCGGTCCCGTGCGCCGTCCTTGATCCACAGGATGCGGTCGGACTTGTCGAGCATCTTGTGGTCGTGGGTGGCGGTGATGACCGTCACGCCGTGGTCGTCGCACAGGGCGCGAAGGGTCTTGATGATCTCCTCGCCGGTGTGGAGATCGAGGTTGGCGGTGGGTTCGTCGGCGAGCATGATCGTCGGGTTCATCGCCAGCGCGCGGGCGATGGCGACGCGCTGCTGCTGTCCGCCCGACAGCTCGTGCGGACGGTGGTGCAGGCGGTCGCCCAGCCCGACCTCATCGAGCACCTCGGTCGCCCGTCGGACGGCGGCGGCGTTGTCCGCGCCGGAGAAGAGCACGGGGAGCATCACGTTGCGCAGGGCGGTCAGGGCGGGAATCAGGTTGAACGCCTGGAAGACGTAGCCCAGGTGGTGGTTGCGGAAGTAGGCCAGTCGGCTGCTGTTCTGGCGGGTCAGGTCCACGCCTTCGATCGAGACGGTGCCCGACGACGGGCGGTCCAGCGCGCCGATCATGTTGAACAGCGTGCTCTTGCCCGATCCGGACGGGCCCATGACCGAGAGGTACTCGGCGCGGTAGACGTTGAGATTCATGTCCCGCAGGGCGTAGACGGTCTGCCCGCCCATGCGGTATATCTTCGTCAGGTCGTGCGTCTCGATGATGACTTCTCGACTCGGCATATCAGGCACCTAGAACGGGATTTTGATGACGGCCTTGGCCAGGAAGTTCGCGCCTACGCCGAGCACGGTCACCAGCCCGACCCCGCAGGAGAACCCGGCCGCGACGACGGGGATGTACTGTCTCCACTTCAGTCCCATCTTTCGCTGGAAGTAGAACCGCCCGATCATCGCCCCGATGAACTGGGGCACCACGACGTGCGGCATGGTCTGATTCAGCCCGCGGACGGTCCCGTAGACCAGGAAGATCGGCAGCTTCAGCGCCCAGAGCAGGGCGAACAGCACGACGCCGAAGGCCGTTCCGGCCCCGATATACCACACGTTCAGGGCCTTCTGGAACGTGCTGAACCGCCCCAGTGTCGCCGTCAGGACGATCGACTGGTTCGCCGCGTTGAACTCCCACATCATCTGGGCGTAGGGGTATTCGGCGCTGGGGACAGGCCCGAGCGACCAGATGAACTGCGCGAAGATCATCGACGCGATGATGACGATCGGGACGAGCACCAGCTCCGCCTTCCATACCGACCAGAACCGCGTTCCGGTCAGCTCGGCCTGACGGTAGAAGACGGTCCGCTGGCCGTAGTTGGCCTTCGGGATCGGCAGGAACCAGACCTTCACGCCCCCCGAGTAGCCCGAAAGCAGGAACGCCGCCTCCCGGATGAACGGGATCTCGACCACCTGTCCGGCGATGCCCTCCATCCGAGCCGTCACATAGCTGATCAGCGGGGTGTAGACAAACGCGAAGAACACCAGCACCCACATCACGCCGGGATGCCAGTCGATCAGCCAGCCGCTGAGCAGGACGTAGAGGATCGACGTGAACAGGTAGACGGCGATGATGACCGAGACGGGGATGTCGCCTCGTCCCTCGGGAATCTCCGTGCCCAGGTGCTCGTCGGCCTCGAGGCGCTCCGCCCGCTGGCGCTCGCGCTCCTTCTTCTTGGCCTTGATCCCCCGGTAGACCTGCCAGAAGCCTGCGATGGCGATCGCAAGGGACACGCCGATCGTGAAGCTGAAGTAGAAGTCCACGTTGTTGCTGAACAGCGTCTTGACCGTGCTCTGTCCGGACTCCCACGTCCGCAGGACGTCGTAGTTGTACAGGATGGGATTCGCGATCATCGTGAACAGCAGCCCGATGAAGCTGCCCAGCATCGCGAAGAACGGAAGGACCATGCCCAGCACGAGCTGGCCCATGTCGAAGCTCAGCCCCGACGCGAAGGCGGGCAGGTACTCGGCCGTCTTGTCCGACCAGTCGACGAACGGGATGGGGAAGATGGTGATCGGCTTGCCCAGCAGCGCCGACGAGACGGCCGGAAGGGCGGTGTAGAGCGAGCCGAAGCCGAGCCCCAGCACGCCGCCGACGCTGAAGACGCGCCATCGCCAGTTGCCCGCCTCGTCCTCGCTCTCGGCTTCGCCGGCCTCCTCGGTCTGCTGCTCGGCGAGCGCCATGATGCCCTGGGCGCCGATCGGAGCCATGGGGAACGGGAGCTTCTCGATATCGCTGGCGACGCGGAAGAGCCCGTAGCTGAGGATGGCGCCCTTGAAGCGCCCCATGAGGGTCTGGAAGAGCACCATGCCGAGGGCGAAGTACCAGGCGGGGTGGAGGAAGTTGCGCTGGGCGAGCACCTCCGGGTCGGTCGGGGCGAACCAGGGGACTTCGCTCATGTACTCGGCGATGCCCATGCCCACCGCGGCGCGGGACTGGACGAAGAACTGGTTCCACAGCAGCCCCTGGAACGGCTGCATCATCGCCGCCCCGGCCATGTAGAACAGCACGAACAGCTCGGCGCGCCGGATGTGCCGGTGGGCCCGGCGGGCGACCTCGATGAAGAGGATGACGGTCACCCACTTGGCGGCGGGCCCGATCCCGATGCCGGCCAGAAGCCCCATGTAGATGGCGCCCGGCACCATGATCATGGCGACGAACAGGGCGCCGACCAGGGCGGTCCAGCTGAACCCGTCCTCGAAGGTGGACGGGACCTGCATGAGGTTTCTGAACTGTTCGAGTTCCTTGTCTTGTCGGATGCTGGTCACGCTACGCCTCCACTGCGCTGGGCGTCGTTATCCTCGGCGGCGATGCTTTCCGGAGACACCTGCTCGCGGGGCAGCTCGTCCCACTGGGCGAGAGTCTTCTGACGATATCGCTCCATGACGTCGTCGGGCAGCGATCTCCAGATCAGCAGCTGCTTCCGCAGGTCGTTGACGAACACGCGGTTGGACCGCTGCCAGTCCCCCTGGGCGCCGCTGAGGCGATACAACAGGACCCGCACCTCGTCGATGCCCTCGATGTCGCTCGGCTGGGAGAGCATCGCGAAGCGCTGGTTGACGCCCAGGTCGAACGGCGCCAGCGCCACCGTCCCGCGGAAGCCGAGCATGTCGTTGTCGGCCTGGCGGAAGATGTGGCTTTCCGTGCTCGCGAACGCGCCCAGCGAGGTGTCGGTGAAGTTGTCGAAGTGCTCTTTCAGGAAGCTCACCACGCCGATGATGTCGTAGGTCGAGACGGTGAACGGGAAGATCAGGTCGTACAGGTCGCCCTCGGGCTTGGGAATCTTCCAGCTCCGCTGGATGCCCGGGTTCGCCGACTTCGACGCCTTGATCGCCGGATAGATCGTCGAGACCAGCACGGTGCCCATGACGATCAGGACCGTCACGATCGCGTTGGTGGAGGAGTAGTTCATCGACGGTATCGAGAAGCTCCAGATGGTGCTCAGCCACGCCAGCACCCGCGCGACAACCTGCCCGAGCAGGTACCCGCCCATCCCGCCGATCACCGCATACATCGACGCCTCGGCGAAGAACAGGCTCGCGATGTGCGGCGGGGCGAGCCCCAGCGAGCTGAACGTGTATATCTCACGCTCCCGGTCCGAGACGCTGCCCAGCATCGTCGCGAAGACGATCAGTCCGCCCAGCAGCACCGGGATCAGCAGGTCCCGCACGCCCGACGCCGTCGCCAGCGACGTGAAGATCAGCCGGTACGCGCCGCCCTGGCTGCTGTAGTACGTCGGCAGGCTCGAGACCGTTGCCGTCTGGACGGCGAGAGGCTCGGTGTCGTCGCTGCTGTGCGGATAAAGCGTGATCGAACGGATTCGCCCGCCGAGCGCGCGGGCGTGGTCGGCCGCGATGAAGACGACCTTGTCCACGTTGTACCGGGCGAACTGGGCGCTCTCCATGCCCGGAATCTCCGTCAGCGTGTCGCTGGTCTGCTGCTGACCTTCCATCATCGACCCGCCGGTCGCCTGGTAGTCGACGGGCATCATGCTCGACCCTTCCAGCATGACGAACCGCTCGACCGCGTCCTCGATCACGCCCGCGAAGGTGAACGACCGGCCGCGGAGCAGCACCTTGCTCTCGCCGATGTCCGCGTCGGTCAGCGCCATCGCGTCGCGGACCGCACGCGTCAGGAAGATGCCGTCGCCTTTCAGCAGGTCCAGATCGCCGGCGAGAATCTCGCGCAGCTCCTCCTGGCGGCGGAGGTCCTCGGTGCTGACGCCCACCGCCGCCGCCGTCGGCGAGACCACCTTCACGTCGGCGTCCGCGAGGAGCATGTCCAGGTTGCGGTTCTCGGCTACGGCCGTCTTGGCCTCCTGGGCCGTCGGGGACAGCCAGTACCGCGGCACGATGACCGCCTCCTCGGCGAAGTGCCCGCGGAGAACGTCGTAGGTGGCCTGGGGAATCGGGCTCCACAACTGATGACGCACCAGGATGCGCGGCTCCGAACCGTGCATCGGGCCCTGGTAGGTCTGGCGGGCGCCCCAGCTCGATCCGAACGAGGCGAAGGTGAGAATCGTGAACGTCAGCAGGACGACCGTCACGGCCGTCAGGAGCGTCCGCAGGGGGCGGCGGCGCATCGTCGAGATGCCCATGTTGACGGCCGCCATCATCGTGCTCAGGCGCGAGACGTCCGCCGAGTGCACCGTCGACGCCAGTCCCTGCATCTTCTGCACCTCGGTCTGCAGCTTGCGGACCATGATGAAGATGACC
>CAZADC010000297.1:0-5085 GCA_964483755.1 uncultured Planctomycetaceae bacterium
GTCGTCGGCAGCGGACCGGGCGGACTCACCGCGGCCGGCGAGCTGGCGATGATGGGGCACGACGTGACCGTCTTCGAGGCGCTGCACGCGCCAGGCGGCGTACTTCGCTACGGCATTCCCGAGTTCCGCCTGCCCAAGGAGATCGTCGACGAGGAGGTCGCCGCGCTGGAAGAGCTCGGCGTCCGCATCGAGTGTAACGTCATCGTCGGCAAGACGCTCACCATCCGGCAGATCACCGACGAATTCGACGCCTGCTTCATCGCCAACGGCGCCGGGCTGCCGATGTTCCTCAACGTGCCCGGCGAGAATCTCAAGGGGGTCTACTCGTCCAACGAGTACCTCACCCGCGTGAACCTGATGGGCGCGTGGCGGGAGGACGGTCGCACGCCCATCGCCCGCGGCCCGGCCGCCATCGTCTTCGGCGGCGGGAACACCGCGATGGACGCCGTTCGCACCGCCAAGCGGCTCGGCAGCGAACGGGCGATCATCGCCTACCGCCGCAGCGAGCAGGAGATGCCCGCGCGGATCGAGGAGATCAAGCACGCCAGGGAGGAAGGCGTGGAGTTCATGCTGCTCGTCTCGCCGCTGGAGATCCTCGGCGACGAGCAGGGATGGGTCCGCGCCGTCCGCCTCCAGCGAATGGAGCTGGGCGAGCCCGATTCCTCCGGCCGCCATCGCCCGGTGCCGATCGCCGGCAGCGAGTTCGAGCTGCCGGTCGACATCGTGGTGGTCGCCATCGGCACGCGTCCCAACCCCCTGCTGACCGCGACCTGCCCCGAGCTGGAGCTGGACGACTGGGGCAACATCGTCGTCGACGACGACCGGATGACGTCCATCCCCGGTGTCTTCGCCGGCGGCGACATCGTCCGCGGCGGTGCGACGGTCATCCTCGCCATGGGCGACGGAAAGACCGCGGCCGGGGCGATCGACGAGTATCTCCGCAAAGACAACGGAGGCGACTGACCATCGGGCAAGCCATGCCCTGGTCGGGGGACACCACCATACAGATTTCGGACTTCGTCGACTTCGCCGGGTTGGTGGCTTGGATTGCCGGCAGAGTGCAGAACGCCGATATGGTCCCCGGAATTCTACTTCGCGGTCCTCCTGCGACGCAGCAGCGTGACGGCGCCGACGCCCAGCAGGACGACGGAGGCCGGCTCGGGGACGTAGAACGCGTTCTCATCCACGTCGTGCCACTCGCCCTCCAGGTCCCGCCAGGACACGACCCGCGTCGCGAACGCCCAGTCGTCGTACTGCTGCTTGGCGTTGGCCATGAGCATGGTGAACTCGTGCTCGCCCGGAAGCAGATACACGCTGCCGGTCGTGTCGACCGACGTGCCGGCCAGGCCTTGCCCGACAAAGCTCGAACCGTCCCAGCTGTCGAAGCCGCCCAGGGGCTGCCCGTCCACGTACATCGCCATGCCGCTCCAGCGGAAGGAGTAGGGATTGACGCAGAAGGCGTACTCCCCCTCCTCGGTCACCTCGAAGCGCCCGGACACGCGGGCCGCGAGATCCTCGTTGGTCCCGCCGGCGTTGACGCGGTACTCGTCGGGAATGTGCCGCTTGTCCGGATCGCCGTTGTTGGGCGAGATCGACGAGTTGTCCACGATCAGAGTGTGATCGGGCTCGCCCGAGAAGTCCGTCGCGGCGATCGTCTCGCCCGCCTTGCCGGTCCAATACTCGATCTTCACGCCGGGCAAGCGGTCCTCGGAAGGCGTGACATCCAGTGACGACAGCTTGTTGAACTCCCGCTCCACAGTCACCGCCGCTCCCGCCACCTCCGAACCGTCCGCATAGACGGCCACGGGGACGAGCCGGTTGGTCCCGTACGCCAGCGTTGTCGCGTCGACGCCCACGCTGCCGCCCTCGCCGGACACCTGACCGACGGTGCGGCCGAGACAGCGCATCTCGATTCGATCGACGCTGCCGTCTCCTGCCGTCGAGGAGACTGGAACCTGGACCGTCTCGTCCCACCCCGTGGTGCAGGCATCCGAGCCGGCGGCGACGGACCGGCCGTGATTGTTGACGACGAAATCGGAGATGACGCAGTTCTCCGACTCGGCGGCCGCGTTGTTGACGGCGACGACGCGGAGCTCGTGGCGTCCGTCGGACAGCGCCGTCGTGTCGACGTTGAAGGATCCGCTCGCGGCGGGGATGGTCTGGTGGAGCAGCCCGTCGACGTAGAGCTCCAACTGGGCGATCCCGGTGGCCAGGTCGGGATCGGTCAGGCTCGCCGACGCGGACAAGGACACCGAACCGGACACCGCCTGGTCCTGCGGAGGCGCCGCGGTCAGTTGGACGTCGGGCACGTCGGCGTATGCCTGCGAGAGCATGTCGCCCTCGAACATCTGCAGGTCCGGTTGGGCGATGGCCTTGGCGAACGACTCGGCCAGCGTCGAGCCGTCATTGGAGAAGGCGTAGATGCTGGCGTAGGTGAACCGGCTCTGGATGGCGTACGGTTCGGTCACCGTTCCGCACGTTGCGCCTGCCCCGGACAGGAGGATCTGGCTGCTCTTGGTCTGGTCGCTCGTCGTGTAGGCGCCGCCGGAGCTGGTCATGTTGTCCGCCCAGGAGCCCGGCAGGTAGGTGGACCCGTTGGGGAAGGACGCCCAGGCCGAGCCGGTCACCGCGCCGCGCACGTCGTCGCGGTTGCGGGGCGTCTTGCCCGTGACAGGTCCTTCCTGGATCCACGCCTGCCCCGTCGCCGTCAGGTGGTCCTGCACGGTCGGCCAGTACGGTTTGCGCGTGGTGACCCGGACGTCCGAACCGTCCTCGAAGTAAACCGTGCCCTCCGGCTTTGTTCCGTCGGCGGCCGTCGTGCGCTGCAGGCGGTCGATGAGCTGGGCCGCGGAGATGCTGGAATTCCGCCCCGTGTGGCCTACGTTTCCGGAAAGGTAGAAGTGATCGCTGAAGTGCCCGTACCCGTCGCTGTGGTGAATGGCCTGGTTCGTGTTCTGCACGTAAGGGAACTCGCCGGTGACCGGGCTGGGCGTCTCCTCGGTCAGGCTCCACCGCGCGTAGGCCGTCGAAAACGCCTGCCCGTTCTGGAACGGGGTCAGCAGCGACAGGCAGTAGTTCAGCGACAACGTCGTGGAGTCTTCCTTCATCGAATGCGACTGCCCGACCGTCGCGATGTAGTCGATCTGACCGTCCAGCCCGCGGCTCGTGATGGCGGCGGGGATCGCGTTCAGGTAGGTGGACTCGAACTCGCTCCAGTTCATCCGCAGGTCGGTCCACCCCGCATCCGACGGCGGAACGATGTGCACGATGTTCCGGTCGGGGATGTGGCGCATCTCGGCGTAGGCGTTGGCGACGCGAAGTGCGTTCTCATCGTTGGGATTGACCACCAGCAGCATGTTCTGCCCCGCGCCGCCGGCGAAAGCCCTCCCCGTCGCACAGAGCGCAACCGCGACCGAAAGCACCGACACAGCAATACGACGAGTCATTCGTCCCTTCCTTTCTGCGGTTCCCGCTCTGTTCCCGGCTCGGCCGACAGGCGGGCAGTTCCTCTCCATCCTCGATCCCCAGTCTACCCGCCGAACGCGTTTTGCGCAATCCCAATTGACGAAAAAGCAGGTTTGTTTATGCGACAACCGCCGCTATCATGTCGGCATGCAACCGTTGACCGTGCACATTCCGCTGGTGATGTCGTCGGCGATGGGGCGCGGCGTCGTCGAGGGCATCGCGCGCTACGCCGACCGCCGGCGCGACTGGCAGTTCCGCAACGCCGCACCCGACGCCGAGCGGAGCGGCGGCGACCTGGGTCCGAAGACCGGCGACGCGATCCTCGGCGTGATCCGTCCGGAGGTGCTCAGGCGGTGGCGGGGAAAGCGCCGTCGCCGCGTGGTCAACGTTTCGCGACGCCGTGACATTCCCGGCGCGGCCAACGTCACCTGCGACGACCGGCTCATCTCCCGACTGGCAGCCGAGCACCTGCTGGAAAAGGACATCGAGCACTTCGCCTTCGTCGGCGACAGCGGCAGCGGCTCCCGTTGCGACGCTTTCGTCGAGGCGCTCGACGCGCGGGCCCGCGACTGCGATGTGTACATCCACCCCGACCCGGGGCAGCCCATGGGCGATGCGCTCGATGAGTGGCTGGCGTCACTGCCGAAGCCGTGCGGGTTGATGGCCTTCAGCGACGGCTTCGCGTCGGACGTCATCGGACGGGCCCTGAAGCTGGGCATTCCTGTGCCTCAGGACCTGGCCGTGATCGGCGTCGACAACGACACGTTCCTGTCGCTCCTGTCGCCGATCCCCATCACGAGCGTGGACCCGGACTTCGCCTCGATCGGCTGGCGCGCCGCGGAAGTGCTGGACGGCGTTCTCGCAGGCAAGGACCCGCCCGACGAGCCGATCCGCATACCGCCGAGGCGGGTCGTGGAGCGACAGTCGACGGACTTCCCGAACGAGACCGACCAGCTCGCCGTCCGGGCCGCCCGGCTGATTCGTCAGCGGGCGTGCGACGGCGTCAGCGTCGCAGAAGTCGTGGACGCCCTGCCGGTCACCCAGCGATCGCTGGAACGCCGGTTCCGCCGCGTGTTCGGGCATACCCTGCGCGACGAGATCATCCGGGCGCGCATGACCGAAGCACGTCGACTGCTCGCCGACACCAGAATGCCCGTCGCCGACGTTGCCGCCCGCACGGGCTTCTCCGACGCCAAGCACTTCAGCACCATGTTTCGAAAGACGCACGGCCTGCCGCCTTCCCATTACCGCCAGCAACAGGGCGTGCAGATTCGTGTCTGATCTGCGGACGGAACTGCCGGTGCATGGCGAGCTACGCACCCCAATGGCATGACAAAGCTGCCTCCTCCGGTCGGGGCTTCGCCGTCCCTCCGGCTCAGCCAGCGGCGGAACCATTGGCCGAGACGTCCACGGACGCCGATCAGGCGCCGCCGAAACCCCTCGACGATGCCGCCGTCGTCTGACGCGCACCGACCGCAATCCGCCGCGCGCACAGGGGCCCGCCCGGCGGAGGCGGGGCCTCCATAGCACGTGTGTGAGATTGTTTTCTGGCGCGACGCTAGTCGTTTGTTTACAGTGACTTATACACCCTATAGAAAGGAGATTAAGTCATGGAAGGCA
>CAZADC010000298.1:0-5081 GCA_964483755.1 uncultured Planctomycetaceae bacterium
CCCACGAAAACCGAATGCCGTTGGACACGGCCTCCAGCAGCAGATTGATGCCCAGTTGCCACTCCGGCTGATGGTGTACGTCGTCCGGGATGCCTGCCTCCTTGCGCCGCGCGGCATCCTGCTCCCAGCTCCTGGGCAGGTACAGCTCGCTGTCCAGCATGCAGCTGAACGGATTGGAGGGATGATTGTCGGTGTACAGCAGGTGCGTGCCCACCACGCAGTTGTCGATCTTGCCGCTTTCGCCGCAGTACTGCCGCTGGACGCCCGGCGCCTTGCGCCCCTGCTTGGGATGGCCGCTGGAGTCGATCACGCCGACGGCGTCCTCGCAGCCGTGACGGTCGGCGACCAAATGCTGGTAGAGCTCGTGCGCGCGGTTGTGGTCCCATCGCAGCTGCGAGAGGAACTCCTGCAACGTCCGCACAGCCGTGCCCGCCGCCAGGGCGATCCCCTCGACGTTCTTGCGGGGCAGGAGACAGGCGGACGACGGCGTTCTGTGGGCGGCCGCTGATGCGGACCGCCGCTGTCGGCGTGTCTCTCGGAAAGTGGAGAGGCAGGGTCCATAACGTCACGAAAGGGTTCTGACGCCGGCCGGATAAGGAAATCGCGGAAGACACCTCAGTATATTCCGGTATTCTTGGCCGCAGAGGACCGTAGTGACGCGCCAATATAGAGAAAAACCCTATTGGCGGGCGTTTTGGGCTTGACGATACGCGGATTGCACATAGACTCGCCCTTAACCTTTCTGTTCCAGGGATTCGCGGCCATGCCGCACCGGGTGCTCGGCGCCGGGGTTGCCGGATTCGCCCCGAGTCTGGGTGTGCCTTCGGCCTCTCGGTTCATGTCCAGAGGTTGCGCTGTCCACATGAACCTTGACGGCTCCGGGGTTTCGCGCGCCCGCACGGCGTGGCTATACAGGCTGACACACGGGCCAGAGACAAAGGAGAAGCTATGCGGATTTCGAGTAGACGAAGATCCGGTATCAGAAGTCGCCGATCGCCGAGAAGGTCGGTCCAGATGGAGGCTCTTGAGCCACGTCTTCTGCTGAATGCGTCGATTGTCGTCAGCTCCGATCATGACGCGTTTCATTTCATCACGGATCCAAGCGGCCAGCTCGGCATCCCCGCGCTCGTGAACCAATACGAGGCCACCATCACCGGCGGGAACGCCACGAAGGTCGAGTTTCAAATTGGGCAGGGGCCGGTGCACGAGGACGACAACGGCCCCGAGTGGACGTACGCGCCCAACATGTCGGCGGTTCAGCCTCCGGTTGCCGGGGACGAGCTGATTGTCCGGGCCTACGATGGCGGTCAGCTGATCGCGACGGAGACACACGACGTCCAGCTCATTACGGCTCCGGACTGGCTGACGGACTCCGCAACGAACGTGCAGGACGTCAGCGTAAACTACAATGACGGGTACACTTTCGAAGGGCTGGACGTAACGCATTGGGGGGCCGGCCAACCCGTTCAGCTCGGGGGCGTGGATATCCCGGCGGGCTTCTCCACGCCGGACGACTGGCAGTTCACTCTGCCCGGCACGGACGTCGAGTTCATGGATCTGTCGAACCGATGGACCGGCTTCACTGTCGCCTCGAACTTCGATCTGTCCTACTCGCCGGCGGGGGCCGCTGACGCACAGGGATACACGATTGACGTCACGGGCGAGATACTCGGGGAGGAGTTCCTGGCCGTGGAGTTCGACCCCTCGGCCACGGGATCCCTCTTTCCCGAGGATCGCGAGTGGTCGATCGGATCCCAAGTGACCCTGAGCGGCAACATCTACTGGGGTGGCGGGCTGAATCCGGCGTTTTCCTCGGACCTGGAGTGGACCGGCGTGACCGGGCAAGTCGCGATTGCGCCACATTTCACCGCGACGATCGACCTTGTCCCTCCGGGTTTGGAGCCGCGAATTCCTCTGCTTGGCGTGCCTGGAGTTGCGGATGTCGTGTTTACGCCTCAAGCCCAGTTGCAGCTCGGCTCAGACGCCGGCGATCCGCTCGACAATCCGCTTCTGAGTTTCGCGCCGAGCATCACGACCGGGGGCGCCAGCATCCAGTCGGCCGCGATTGACGCGGACCTGAGTCTGGGCCTCAACGTAGACGCCGATCTGGACCTGCTGGGGGGACTCGTCAGCGGAGGCATCGGCCTCTCTGGAACGCTCACCCAGGGTCTGGAGATCTCGTACGACGCTGCGAATCCGGCCCAAGTGACCATGGCCGCCCCGGGCGAGTTGACGGCGGGCCTTGAAGCACACTACGAAGTCCTGAGTTTTCTTGGGGGCCCACAAGGATCGGCCGACCTGTGGAAATGGACGATCGGCGAGTGGGACCTGCTGCAAGGCCAGGAGGGTGATTGGGAGGACGATTCCACAGCCGGAACGCTGTATCCTCTGGCGCTCAGACGGATGCGGCATAAATATGAAGGGCTGCAGGTCAACTCAGGAACATACGACCATTTGCAGTTTCGCTTGCCCACTGAGGCCGGGTCGGGCTCCAAGGTGATCATGCATCCCGACCAGGCCGGCTCCGCGTATTTTGAGATCCGGAACGCGTGGGGCGGATTGGTGGGGGCCATGACGACCCAGGCGGACGGGAGCATCGAGGCGGATGTGGGCGGGCTGCCCAAGGGCCTGTATAACATCTATTCCTACGAGTGGGGCGGGGCGATCGATCCGATGTACGATATTGAAATGGCGATTGACGCCGGAAACGTGTCCGTCGTCGAGGCCATTGATCGATCGGGCAGCATGAACGGGCAGCCGTTCGCTGACGCTAAGGAGGCCGCGAACCTATTCATTGGCTTACTCGGCCATGGGGACCGCATCGGCGTATGCAGCTTTCACACGACTGCGGACACAACCTTCGATCTGGCTCGCATCGGGGGTGATTCCACCGTGCAGGACCAGGCGCGGGCAGCCGTGAACGGCTTGACAATCGGGCTTAATACGGCGCTGGGTGAAGGCCTCCGGGAGGCCGACGCCCAGTTGGACCGCTTTCCCCAAGACCCGGCTCGAGCAATCATTCTGCTGACAGATGGCGAGCGAACAGCAGGACCACCGGCGGTCGACGTGATTGCCGCCGAAGTGGATGACGATGTTCGGATATACACCGTCGGGTTCGGCCCGGGGGCCGATGAAGCCACCTTGCGGGAAATCGCCCGTCTCACGAACGGTCGCTATTACTACGCCGCTTCGGCCGCAGAACTCCAGGAGATCTATGCGGAGTTGCTCTCCTCCGTGGGCGGCTACCAGCAGTTTTATGGGCTCTCCAGCAACATCTCACCCGGCGACACGCACCGCCAGAGCATGGTGGTCGACGCGGGCATGTTGAAGATCACCACGGGGACCACGTACGCCGGGAGCGATCTGGACATCGAGCTCATCCGGCCCGACGGGACGCGGATCGATCACGCCGCCGCCGCTGCCGATCCCGATATCGAGCTCGTCGAGGGCGCGACCTACGAATTCTACAAGCTCACGGCCCCGCAGCCGGGCGAGTGGGGGGTCGAGGTCATTGCGGTGGACGTGCCGGAATCCGGCGAGCCCTACGAGCTCTACGCCATGGCCGCGACGGCCATGACGGCGACGGCCGAGCTGGACCAGGATACGTACGAGGTCGGCCAGCAAGCGGCGCTGCAGGTCACGCTGGACGACGGCCAGCCCGTCCCTGACGCCACCGTCGAGGCGACGATGACGCCGCCGCCCGACGCCGGCGCGGAGCCTATTCAGCTCACGCTCTTCGACGACGGGGCGCACGGAGATGGCGCCCGCGACGATGGCGTGTACGCCAATACGTTCACTCGCCTCTGCTGGTCGGGCGACTACGCGTTCGACGTGACCGCCGAGGGGACCGACAACCTTGGCAACGCATTCGTGCGGCAGATGGGGCTCACGGCGCCCGTGTCGGGAATGACCGACACCGACGGTGACGGCCTTCCGGACGTGTGGGAAGAGCAGCAGGGCACCAATAAAGATGTCGCCGATGCGGACGCCGATCCGGACCGGGATCGGCGGAGCAACCTCGACGAATTCTTCGACGGCACGCAGCCGCTGACGTTCGACACCGACGGCGACGGCCTGAGCGACGGACTCGAGGCTTATCTGGGCGTCAACCCGCTCTCCGATGCAGACGTCGAGATGGAGACGGTCACCGTGGGCGTCGCCGGACACCGATCGCTCGAGTACGTCGACGCCGGCGGGGCGACCGTGCAGGTGATGCACCGGCGCGGCACGGCGACGATCGTCTTCCTCGGCGACGACATGGAGCTGACCCGAAAAGGCCGCGGGGCCGTCCTCGACGGGGAGAATATCCGGATGGCCTCCGTATCGCTGGCCGGCACGAGCGGCCGGAGCTCGTTCGTGGCGAGGGCGCGGGGCCGCGACACGGACCCGCCCACGCTGAATGAGTTGACCGGTCAGGGACCGCTGGGGCAGCTTCGCCTGGGCGACTTCGACCTCGTCGGTGTCGGCGTCAATGTCACGGATAACGGATCGGCCCGCCGGATCGACGTGCGGGATGTCCTGGACGGGGCGAATGTCGTGATTACCGGCGACCCGGAGGCCGAGCCGGCGTCGTTCAGCGGGCGCGTGCTGGCTGCGGGCGCCGACGTGACGGTGGACACGCCGCTCACCCGTTTCCAGATCGCCCGGTGGGGTGGCTCGGCATTGACCGCCCCGTACGTCGGCCGGATGAGCGTCAAGGGCGACCGTCGCCGCGGTGTGCCGGGCGACATGGGGGCGGACGTCACGCTGACCGGACAGGACCGGCGGGGCGTGTCCCTGGGATCGTTCCAGGCGGCCGGCTGCCTGACGGGCGTTGACGTCGAGCTCGAAGGCGCGGCGGGCCGCATCCAGGCCTGCGGGTGGCGGGGGGGCGGGCTGGCCGCCGAGTGGGTTCGCAGCCTGACCATCCGGCAGGCTCGCGGCGAAGGCGCGGTGGAGCCCGACTTGAATGCGGACATCACGCTGCGCGGCGGGCGTCGGGGCTGGTCGCTGGGTCGACTGCGGGTCGACGGTGCGGTGACTGACAGCCGGATCGGTCCGGACCGGGTGCAGCTCAACACGGTGACGCGTCCTGCCGCCGA
>CAZADC010000299.1:0-5038 GCA_964483755.1 uncultured Planctomycetaceae bacterium
CTCGCCGGCGCCGCGGCCATGAGCGAACGCGTCCGGGGACGCGACTGGACGGCCAACCCCGCCTGCGTGCTGGCGATGGTCAAGCTGATCGCCTTCACCCGCAAGAACAAGCCGATGCACGTGATGATGCCCTACTCCAACCGCCTGTACCTGCTGGCCGACTGGTACCGCCAGCTCTGGGCGGAGTCGCTGGGCAAGCGGGTGGACAGGGACGGCCGGGATGTCTTCACCGGTCCGACGCCGATCAAGGCGCTGGGCACGACGGACCAGCACTCCCAGGTGCAGCTCTACCGCGAGGGTCCCAACGACAAGCTCACGGTGTTCATCGAGGTGGCGAAGCATCCCCGCGACGTCCGCATCCCCGACGCGTTCGAGGAGGTCGGCGGACTCGGCTACCTCCGCAAAGCGAAGCTCAGCAAGCTGCTCAACGCCGAGAAGGCGGCCACCGAGTACGCCATGGCGATCTCCGAGCGCCCGACCGTGACGATCCGCTTCCCGGAGATCACCCCGCACGCGGTGGGCGAGTTCTTCTATCTCTACGAGTTCACCACCTCGCTGATGGGCGAGCTGCTGGAGATCGACGCGTACGATCAGCCGGCCGTCGAGCTGGGCAAGCAGGCGACCTTCGCCCTGATGGGACGGGACGGACAGGTCCGCCGCAGCGTGGCCGAGTCGCTCGGCGACAGCGAGATCAGCTACGCCGATCTCGCCGACCGGATGAAGCCGTACGTGAAGACGGACAAGAAGTACCTGGCGTAGTTCGCCGACCGGGGCGGACCGCGCCCGGGCGCGATCTACTTGCGCTGTGCGGGTCGCCCGAGTATAATCGCTCGCGTGTTCTCCGGCGGGTGCGCCGGAGCCCGGCTGTGCCCTGGAAGCGAGGTCAATTCCGATGATGCCGATCAACGCCCGCGCGGTGTATATCAAGCGCGAAGCGGCCGAGGACCCGCGGTCCATGGAGCGGATCGAACGGATGATGCCGTTCATCTCCTGCGACGCCGAACCCGAGGTGGTCGACGACGCCGGATTATGTCGTATCCTGGACGAATACGGGCTGCTCGGCTTACCCCGCCACGGCCGGGACGGCGACGACGTCGAGCCGGTCGTGATCTTCAACCAGTTCCTCTACCACCACACCCCCGAACAGCGCGCCCGGCGGCGCGAGGCGTTCCCCGAGCTGTTTACGAGCTGGCTGGAGTGGTACGGCGGGTACGGGGGGTGGGACTGGCGGCGCAGCGGCAGCGCCGCCTATCGGCGGGAGACCGGACTGGTGTGCCAGCCGGCTTACGCGATCCATTCCTTCTGGGGCTGCCATTACCGCTGCGCGTACTGCAACCTCGGGCACGTCGCCAACGTGTACGTCAACCTCGAGGACTGGATCGAGCACATCCGCGAGGGGCTGGCGAACCTGGAGAACTCCCCGGATCAGAAGCTCTTCCAGTGGGACAACGGCACCGACGTCGCCTGCTGGGAGCCGGAGTACGGCGGGACGAAGATGCTCGTGGACCTGTTCGGCGAACAGCCCGACAAGCACCTCGAGCTGTACGTCGGCAAGAGCGACAACGTGGACTTCATGCTCGGCTGGGACCATCGCGGGCACACCGTCTGCTGCTGGTCGCTGGGCGGCGAGACGCAGTGCCGCGAGGTCGAGAAGCGCTCCGCCTCCATGGAGGCCCGCATCGCCGCCGCCCGCAAGTGCCGGGAGGCCGGCTATCCGATCCGCATCCGCCTGAGCCCGATGGTCCCCGTCGCCGGGTGGGAGGGCGAGATCCGCCACATGATCCGACGGCTGTTCGAGCAGTGCCGGCCTGAACTGATCACCATGGAGCCGCTGCGGTTCATGACGCACGAGGACCTGCTGACGCACTTCGAGCCGGGGCTGCTGGACGAGGAGTTCGTCGACGCCATGGCGGGCATCCCCGACGACGCCGAGGACTGGCAGAAGCGCCAGTTCCCGGACGAGCTGCGGATTCGCATGTACCGCGTCGTGCTGGACGAGATGGCCGCCGTCGGCGCCAGGGCGCCCGTCGCCCTGTGCCGGGAGAAGCGCCGCGTGTGGGAGGCGATGGCCGACGACTTCGCCCGCATGGGGCAGCACCCGGACGACTACGTGTGCAACTGCGGACCGGTTTCCGTCGGCGACGATCCCCGCCTCGTCGCGGCGCGGTAGGCGGCGGGGGCTCTCACACGGCCGTGTATCCGCCGTCGATGATGATGTTGCTTCCGGTCATGTATGTGGAGGCGTCGCCGGCGAGGTAGACGGCCAGGGGTCCGAGCTCCTCGGGGCGACCGGGGCGTCCCATCGGGATGCGGTCCATCCACACGCCGCCGAGTCTGGGGTCCTCGAAGAACGGGCGCGCCATCGGCGTATCCATGTAGCCCGGGGAGATTGCGTTGACGCGGATGCCGCTGGGGGCCCACTCGACGGCGAGGGACTTCGTCAGGTGGATGACGGCCGCCTTGGTGGCGTTGTAGCTGGACTGGGCCTGGGGGACGTTGACGACCACGCCCGACATCGAGGCGATGTTGATGATCGAGCCCGGTCGGTCGTTCTCGATCATCCACGCCCCGACGGTCCGCGCGCAGTAGTACACGCCGTTGAGGTTCAGGTCCACGACCTTCCGCCAGTCGTCGAGGTCGACCGACTCCGCCTCGCCCCAGATCGTCATGCCGGCGTTGTTGACCAGCACGTCGATCCCGCCGAATTCGCCGACGGCGGCCTCGACCATCGCCGAGACCGCGTCCGGGTCGGTCACGTCCGTGGGGACCAGCACGCTCCGGCGTCCAATTTCCCGCATCTCGTCGGCGGCCTGCTCGCCCGTCTCTTCATTCACCTCGGCCACGACGATGTCCGCGCCGGCGTTGGCCAGCGCCCGGGCGAACTCTCTGCCGAGCCCTTGCCCGGCGCCGGTGACGACGGCGACGCGTCCCGTGAGGTCGAACGGATTCTCGATCATCTTCTTTCACTCCCTGATCGCTGACGAAGTGCGGCGGATGTTCTCTGTCGGTGTCGGCGGACGGGCGGGCAAGCCGAGGCGGCGGCATACGAACCGGGTCAGTCCTCGTCGCCGTTGCCGGTTTCGATGCGCTCGTCGGCGAGGTCGGACAGCGGCATCACGGGCCCGTCGGGCGCCCTTTCCGGCGTGTCGTCCGGTTGCTCGTCCGGCGCGTCTTCGGGTTCGACGTTGACCGGCGGGGCGGGGGCCGACTTCCCGGCGGGCGCCGGCGTGTCGCGCGGTTCCGGCTCCCAGGTCGGCAGCTCGCCGGGGTGGATCGTTCGCCATTGGGCCGGCGTGTCGGCGCGGACGTCGACGGCGTCCAGCGTCGTGCCGGCGGGCTCGGACGGCGGAAGGGCGTCCAGCGGCTCGGTCGGCTCGACGAGCTTCAGCCCGCGCCGACCCGGCTCGGCGTCGATCGCCGCGGGCAGCGCCATCTCGACGCCGTGCAGCTCGTAGACCGTGCCCGTCGCGCGGTTCAGCTCCGCCAGGGCGATATTGTAGTCCGCCGCGGCCGCCACGCGGGCTCGCCGGGCGTTCGCCAGCGAAGCCAGCGAGTTCAGCTCGAGCTGGAGCAACTCCGGCTGCATGGCGCGGGTGGTCACGAGGACCTTCAGGGCCTCGGTCTCGGCGATGGCGGCCTGCTCGGCGGCGGTCTGGGCCTTCAGCTCAAGCTGGGCGGTGTCGATCTGCCGGATGCGCTCCTTGACGAGCTGGGCGACCTGGTCGGCGGTGTTCTGCATATCCGTGATCGACCGCAGGCGTTCGAGCCGGCGGCGGCGGACCTCGGCGAGCCGCTCGCGGTTGCCGATCGGGTATTCGCCGGTGATGCCGTAGCTGTAGCTGACGAAATCGCCGGTCTGCATGCTCTCCCGGGCCTCGTGCAGGTCCTCCTCGAGCCCCTGCACGGAGGCCGAGAAGGTGAAGTCCAGGCGCGGCAGGGCTTGGTTGCGGGCGATGGTGACGTTCACGGCCGCCGCTTCGACCGCCAGGCGGGCCTGCTCGAGCACCGGGTTGTGTCGCAGGGCGGCCATGAGCTGATCGCCCACTTCGACCTGCACCGGCGTCTCGGTCAGCTTGGTGGCGGGGACGATCTCGTAGCGGCTCAGCAGGTTGATCCGCGGGTCGGCGAGCAGGCGGGCGAGCGAGTCCTCCGTATCCCGGATGCCCTTGGCGGCGCGGAAGACGGCGGCGCGCCGCGTTTCGACGGCGGCCTCGGACTGCTTGATCTCGACGTCGGTGGCGTCGATCTGGCGCCGCTGCACGACGCGGTCGTACGTCTCGATGGTGTTGTCGAGCAGTCGGACCAGGATATCCAGGTCCCGGCGCGCCTGCACCAGCCGCCAGTAGGTCGAGATGACCTGCGTGATGGTGTCCTCGCTGGTCTGGCGGAAGTTGGCGAGGCTGATCCTGTGGTTGATCCGCGCCACGCGGAGGTTGGCGAGGTTGAACTTCGGCCAGGCGTTCCGCAGCAACGGCTGGGTCAGCTCGACGTTGAACGTCGGCTCCCATCGCGTCGCCAGCGCCGTGAAGGCGGAGTTGTCCCACGTCCGCGTCAGGTTGTAGGACGCCTGCCACTCGGCGCCGGTGATCGTCTTGTTCATCACGCCGACCTGGAAGTTCCGCTCGTCGGACTCCGAGGAGATGAACGCGGTGGTGGTCTGCTCGTCGACGCGCTGACGCGTGTACCCGCCGAAGAGCACGTAGTCGAACTCGGCCGCCGCCTGGATCATCTGCTGGCGGGCGACGGCGGGCTCGTAGCTCACCACGCGGATGTCGAGGCTGTTGAGCAGGGCGAGCATGATCGCCTCGTCGAGCGAGAGGTTGACGATCGCTTCGGTGCTCTCGAGGCTCGCGCGGTTCCAGGTCTCGCGCCCGAGGCGGACGCGGCGGGTCGTCACGGTCTCGGTCTCATCGGGCAGCCCGGCCTGGGCGAGCATCAGGCGGACCTCCTCGGTCTCGTCGGTCTCGATCCGCCGGTCGAGGGGGACGCCCTTGTCGGCCTGGGCGTCGTACTGCGAGTACATCGTTGTGGTGCGGAT
>CAZADC010000300.1:0-1887 GCA_964483755.1 uncultured Planctomycetaceae bacterium
GACGCCGGGCTGGAGGTCCGCCCGCTGCCTGCTCGCGCCATGGCCGAGTTGCGCAGCGACCGCGTGTTCCTCGCCGACCCGGTCGTCCAGGCCGCCGGCGAGATCGCCCCCGACGCGGCCGGCGTGCTGACCTACCTGGTCAACGAGATCCGCCACGGGCATCGCGCGACGCCCTATTCCATGGTGTCCGCGCTCGGACTCGTGGGCGGCGGGGACGCCCACAACGGCACAGAGCGGACCTGGAGCTTCCTTCCTGGCGACCTGTCGGCCGGCGAGATCGTCATCAACTCCTGGCTGGCCGAGGACCTGGGCGCCGGCGCCGGCGACGAGCTGACGCTGACCTACTTCGTGCTCCGTCCGGAGGGGGGGCTTGCGGAGGCGGAGCGAGCCTTCACCGTCCGCAAGGTGGTCGACCTGGACGGGCCCGCAGGCGACCCGACGCTCATGCCGGCCTTTCCGGGGCTCGCCGGAACGGACGATTGCGCCGACTGGCAGCCGGGGATTCCGATCGACCTGTCGCGCATCCGGCCGAAGGACGAGGCGTACTGGGACGCCCACCGCGGGACGCCGAAGGCGTTCATCCGCCTCGACGCCGGCCGGGAGATGTGGGCCAACCGGTTCGGGGAGCTGACGGCGGTCCGCGTGGGGCTCGACCGGCGAGAGACCTTCGCCCGCCAACTCCGCGAGCGCCTGGAACCGGCGGACGTGGGACTGATCTTTCACGACGTCGGGGACCGCCTGCGACAGGCCGGGACCGAGGCGATGGATTTCGGCGGACTGTTCGTGGGCTTCAGCTTCTTTCTCATCGCGGCGGCCGTGCTGCTGACGGCGATGCTGAGCGTCTTCGGCGTCGAGCAGCGGCAGGCGGAGATCGGCGTGCTGCTCGCCGTCGGGCTGTCGCGCCGGACGGTGCGGCGGATCTTCGCCGCGGAGGCGGGCGTGCTGGCCGTGGTCGGGGCGCTGGTCGGGGCCGCCGGCGCGGTCGGATACACCAAGGCGATGCTCTACGGCCTGACGCACGTCTGGCTGCCGGAGGTGGTGGGCGACACCGTATCGCTGCACGTTCGCGCGGGCACGCTGGCGCTGGGCGCTGCCGTCGGCGTGGTCGTCTCCCTGATCGCGATGATCCTGGCGATGCGGGCGCACTACAGATGGCCTGTCCACGCGCTGCTGTCGGGCGCGCGCGACGATCGGTCCGCCGGATCGCGGACGGCGAGGCGGCGATGGATCGCTCCCTCCGTCGCGGCGCTCTGTGCGGCCGGGGCGGTCGCCCTGGCGGTCCGGGGCGGTGACACGGCGGCCGCGGCGGCGGGCGCGTTCTTCGGCGCGGGCGCGCTGCTGCTGATCGCGGCGCTGGCGGTGCTGCGGGGCCTGCTGCGGCGCGTCTCGCCCGGGCGGTCGGGCGGCGTGACACTTGTGTCGCTGGCCGTCGGCGGACTGGCGAAGCGCCCCGGGCGGAGCCTGACGGCCGCGGCGCTGCTGGCGTGCGCGACATTCCTCGTGGCGGCGGTGTCCGCCAACCGCAAGAACCCCCTCGCCGACGCGCATCGCCGCGACTCCGGCACGGGCGGATTCACCCTGGTGGTCACCTCGGCCGCTCCCGTTGCCGGGCGCTTCGACGGCGCGGAGGGGCTGGAGCGACTGGGCGCGGATCCGTCGGAATTCCCGGATGCGCGCGTGGTCCCGCTGCGCGTCCGCGCCGGCGACGAGGCGAGCTGCCTGACCCTCGGGCGCGCCCAGCGCCCGCGACTGGTAGGCGTGGGGCCTGACCAGCTCGCGAGCCGCGGGGCGTTCGCGTTTACCGATTTCGCCGATGGCGTTGACCCGGCCGCCGGATGGGGCGTGCTCGCCGAGCCGCTCGATCCGGACCGGTCGGTGATCCCCGCC
>CAZADC010000300.1:1897-5036 GCA_964483755.1 uncultured Planctomycetaceae bacterium
ACGAGCCGACGGTCGTCTGGGCGATGGGCACGTCGGTGGGCGGCGAGGTGCGATACGTCGATGCCCGCGGCCGGGCGTTCACGGTGCGCATCGTCGCGACGATCGGCAGCTCGATGCTGCAGGGCGCCCTGCTGGTCGACGAACGATTCCTCCGCGAGCGTTACCCGTCGATCGGCGGATACGGGATGTTCCTTATCGACTGCCCGCCCGACCGGTCGGACGCGCTGGCTGCGGCGCTGCGTCGCGACCGGGACGGGCTCGGGCTGCAGGTGATCGCCGCACCGCAGCGGCTGGCGAGGTTCACCCGCGTGGAGAACACGTACCTGACGATCTTCCTGGTCATCGGCGCGCTGGGCGTTCTGCTGGGCACGGTCGGGCTTGGCATACTCGTCGGACGGAACGTGATGGAACGCCGGGGCGAGCTGGCGCTGTTGCGGGCGGTCGGCTGGCGGGCGCGGTCGGTGGTGCGACTCGTCGTCCTGGAGCACTGGGTGCTTGTGGGCGCAGGGCTGGCGTGCGGGCTCGCCGCGGCGGGGCTCGCCGTGGCGCCGGTGCTCGCCGATCGACGCGCGCCCGTGCCGTGGGGCGCGATCATCGCGGCCGTGTCGGCCATCGCCGCGGCGGCGCTGGCGTTCAGCGCGCTGGCGGCGAAACTCGCTCTTCGCGGCCGACTCCTCGATGCCCTGCGGACCGAGTGACCGACGACGACGGCGAGTTATCGCCACGGCGCACAAGACGGGGCGTCCCGTTCGGGGCGCCCCGTCTCCGGACCTCTGGGTCTCCCTCAGCACCCGTTGTGTCCGCAAAACAGTCGTCCGATGCCTCGTCGGCGTTCGGATGCGGCAGGCTCCTCGTCATTGACACATTGTAGCACCGAAGTGCGGTCTTGGGGCAATTCCCCGAGGCGCCCGATCCGGATGACCCGAGCCGTAAGAATCACGTCTCGCCGACGAGCCCCGCGGAGCTGAGGCGTCCCGCGGCCGAGCCGTCAGGCCTGATCGCGCCCACGTGAGCAAAGCGCGGTGTCCTTCCCAGGGCGCCGCCGCGCTACCGGGCTGCTCGCCCGGCTTGGCCGCTTCTCCGGCTTCGCTCAGCCGGCTTGCTCGTCCGGCTGCTCGCTGAGATAGCGGTCGATGCCCTCGGCCGCCTCGCGCCCGTTGCGGATGGCGTGGACGATCAGCGACGCGCCGCGGACCGTGTCGCCGGCGGCGAATACGCCCGGTTCGGACGTCATCAGGTTCTCGTCGGTCACGACGTTGCCGCGATCGTCCAGATCGAGCCCCATCGACTCGACGAGCCCGCTGTGGGCGACGTGAAGGAACCCCATCGCCAGCAGGACCAGGTCGACGGGCATCGAGAACTCGGTCCCGGGGACTTCCTTCATTTTCCATTCGCCGCCGGTCCGCTCCCACTCCACCTCGCAGCCGTGAAGCCGGCTGACCCGCACGCCCACGCCCGTCAGCCGCTTGGTCAGCACGCACCAGCGCCGCTTGCAGCCCTCCTCGTGGCTGGTGGAAGTGCGCAGCACGCGAGGCCAGGTCGGCCAGGGGGTGTCGTCCGGCGTCGTGTCGGGAGGCTTGGGGAGGATCTCGATCTGGTGGATTTCCTCCGCGCCCTGGCGTCGGGCGGTGCCGACGCAGTCGCTGCCCGTGTCGCCGCCGCCGATGACGACGACGATCTTCCCGGCCGCGTCGATGCGGTCGGCCTCGGGGACCTCCTCGCCGGCGTTGAGGCGGTTCTGCTGGGCGAGGTAGTCCATGGCGAAGTGGACGTTCTCGAGGCCGCGTCCCGGCACGCCGAGGTTGCGCGGCTCGCCGGCGCCCATCGTGAGACAGACGGCGTCGAACCGCGTGCGGAGGTACTTGGGTGAGATATCCTCGCCGATGGTCACGTCGCACTGGAACTCGACGCCCTCGGCGCGCAGCTGATCCAGCCGACGATCCAGGATGCGCTTCTCCAGTTTGAAGTCGGGAATGCCGTAGCGCAGGAGCCCGCCCGGCTGGGGCTCGCGATCGAAGACGGTGACGTCGTGCCCGGCGCGGGCGAGCTGCTGGGCGCAGGCGAGCCCCGCGGGTCCCGAGCCGATCACCGCGACCTTCCGTCCGGTCTTGCGGGTCGGCGGCAGCGGCTGAATCCAGCCCTCCTCCCAGCCGCGCTCGGCGATCTGCAGCTCGATGTGCTTGATCAGCACCGGGTCGTCGTTGATGTTCAGCGTGCAGGCGGCCTCGCAGGGCGCGGGGCAGAGCCGCCCGGTGATCTCCGGAAAGTTGTTCGTCGCGTGCAGCACGTCGCACGCCTCTTTCCAGCGGTCGCGGTAGACCAGGTCGTTGAACTCGGGGATGCGGTTGATCAGCGGACAGCCCGCTCCGTGACAGAAGGGAATCCCGCAGTCCATGCACCGAGCGGCCTGGCTCATCAGGGCCTCGGCGGGCAGGGGGATGTCCACCTCGAAGAAGTCCTTCACCCGCTGGGCGACGGGCCGGTGCGGCACGTCGCGTCGGTCGTGTTCCTTGAATCCGGTCGGTTTACCCACCGAACACCTCCTCCGTCGCGGGGGTGTACTCCGCGCCGCCGCTCTCGCTCGCCCGAACGCGCTCGAGCGCCTTGCGGTAGTCGATCGGCATGACCTTGACGAAGCGCCCGACCATCTCCCGCCAGCCGTCGAGAATCCGCTCGGCCTGCAGGCTTCCGGTCCACTCGTGGTGCCGCTTGATCCTCTCGTGGAGGAACGTCACGTCCTCGTCCTGGTAGACGCTCTCGAGGTCCACCATGTCGAGGTTGCACAGCGTGTCGAACAGCTGGTGCTCGTCCAGGACGTAGGCGATGCCGCCGCTCATCCCGGCGGCGAAGTTCCTCCCGGTCTGTCCCAGGACGATCACCCGGCCGTTGGTCATGTACTCGCACCCGTGATCGCCGACGCCCTCGACCACGGCGACGGCGCCGCTGTTGCGCACGGCGAACCGTTCGCCGGCGAGCCCGTTGACGAATACCTCGCCCGAGGTGGCGCCGTAGAGGACGGTGTTGCCGATGATGATGTTCTCGTGCGCCTGGAAGGGCGAGCCCTCGGGCGTCCGCACGACGATCCGCCCGCCGGAGAGCCCCTTGCCGAGGTAGTCGTTGGCGTCGCCGACGAGCCGCA